>CAZDBE010000026.1:10231-28371 GCA_964503675.1 uncultured Pirellulaceae bacterium
GCTGCTGCGAAGCAAGTTTCAAAGAAACCGGCGTCAGTCAAAACGCCAACCCGTAAGGCGGCCAGAACTGCAATTGCGGCGTCTGCTGGTGAACCCAAGCCCGCGACGATGAACAGCTTCAAGTCATTGATGGACAAAAGGAAGAGTGATCAGAAAGCTGCAGCTGCTGCCAAACAAGAGTCGGTTGTCGAGGCTGATCCGCCCGCCACGATAAAGATGACGAAGGCTGAACGTAGGCGGGCCAGAAAAGCCAAACGTTCCGCTCGAAAAGCGGCCTGATTTTCGAGTGATCAACACGCAGTTTATTGGTTAAAATCTTCACCTTTAAAGGCGGCGCTCATACGACGATAAGCGTTGGCAACGTCCATTGCGATATCACCAATGTTGGTTTCGTCACGTGTGTCGACCGCCATTTTTAATGCATCCAGCTTTTCGCGATAGACGCGCGCTTTACTCGTTTTGAATTCGCTGACCGAACCGTGGCGCAAGTAAACTCCGACTTCCACCCGCCGCGAAAGGTCATCTGAAAACGCGATCCATTTTTCGGCAGCTACCCAATCCTTGGTCCTCGCGCACAAAACGGCCTCGGTGTTGACGACATACAGATCAGGCAAGATATCCTTAGGTGCGGGGTAGTATAAATAGCTTCCGGCAACACTGGCATAGATGAGTCCGATCACGACGGTAACTCCCAAAATCCAAGATGGTACTTCACGATCAAGCTTGGAGGATCGCTCCACTACCTGGCTGTACCATTGCTCTAAGTCTTTTCGCTTAGACACTTGATTAAAGACAAGGCCAGCGATAACGAGCAGGCCTAGTAGATACGTGCCGCCAAATTCATTGGCTTCCCAAAAATCAACGATTTTCTTTTTGGCCGTTGCGTAGATGTCATGAGTTGAACCAAACGGATTGGTGTAAACATCGAACGCATGCGTGTGGCCAGCAGGATCAACCCCCTTGGGGTAAAGTGGCTTGTCGATCAGGTACGCCAAGCCAACGGTGGTGACAATCAATAGAGTGAAGAAAGTAATGAAACGCTTGAGTCCGTATGTCTGTGCAAACCAAGTAAGAAGCCCAATATTGACTCCTGCCCCAAGAATCAAAAGCGAAAACGCAGCTCCGATTGAATTTCCATGTTGAAACATCCCGCCAATTTGGCTCATGGAAAGCAAAGGCGTTGAATAAATCGGTGTTGCGACGGCGGCCACTACGATCGGTGCCAATGCATTGTCGCGCTCGACTTGGTTCTGAAGATAGCCGTGAGGCAAAAGTACCGCCAGCGAAACGGAGGCGGCGATTCCAATCGCAATATATTTCATTGATGGGCCGATCAACTCGCGTGATGCAGAATCAAAAATAGATACTGTGCGTTTGATTCCCGAAGAAGGAATGGCTTCATCGGCTTCCGTTTCCTCGGCCACGCCAGCGATACGATTCCAAACAAAGCCCACCACGCTAACAATCACCATCGCACACAACGAGAACGTCAAGATTGCGATTGGATCCGAAAGTGTAAGACCGTACAAAACCGACATGGGGTTGAACAAAGGAGCGGTCAGCCCGAACGCCACGATGGTGCCGCGCTTCACTCCTGCGCGGTGCATCTCGCGTACAATTGGAATGACGCCCAATGAGCATACGGGGAGAAGCATGCCGACCAACCAGCCCGCGAACAATCCGAAACTCGTGTGATCGCCGAATATGCGTCGGACGGTTTCTGGTCCAAGCATTCGACGAAAGATCGCGGCAATGAAGCATCCAATGACGATCCATAGCGACGAATAAATAACGATTTCAAACAGGCGTAGGGCCGCTGCCCCTGCAAAGTATTCAAACATGGCGGTTTACTTGACCAATTCTTCTAATGTTGCAACGTGGTCGGCGAAAGAGTCAACTTTTTCTTGGTAACTGGCGCGAAGTTTCTCTTCTTCAGTTGCGCTGTCAAGAATTGCTACGAGGGCCGGAGTCCATGCTTTGGAAATGTCGTTGACTTGCACCCAATCCGATTCATTCATGTCGCCACCAGAGGCGATTTTTGGCAGCCACCGGACAACGTCTTTTAATTCAACCATAGGCTCAACCTTCACGTCGATAATGATCTCGTCGGTGGTCTCATGATCCTCTTCTTCTCCGAAATCATGTTCTTCGGTATCAGCTGGATCGTGGATAAAGAAGTGTGAATGGGCCCCCGGTCCTGTCCCATGCACGATTTCCTTCACTTGATACTCGATTGGGGCCGGTAGCGGATCGCTGCCGCTAATCGCGTCGTGTAATTCTCGGATTCGATCTATCGCTGTCGTATACTGCTCGGGTTTGTGAAATGTAAATGTACGTGTCTGCTTCTTCTGGACTTGTCCTAAGTTGTTTGCCGAAGTGCTACCGGAATCGCAACCGACGAACATCAAGGGCATCATGCAAAAAAGTGCTGCGGTAACGATGAAATGACGTTTGGTGAGGTATGTAGACATTGCTCTCTCTGTTTGGGGGGTCACTTTGTTTCATTGGGGACTGCGATTGACTCGAGAATCTGCTGAATGATCGGGTCGCAGTTCTCATGGCCGTTACCGATCCGCAGTTTGAGAACTGGAACGGCAACGGCCTGAATGTCTGCTGGCGTGACGAAGGTTCGGCCCTTTAGGAAAGCCCATGATTGAGCGACACGCTGCCATATAATCAAACCGCGCGGGCTAAGCCCAAGTTCTACTTTCGCGTGCTCGCGCGTCGCATTGCCGAGTTCAACGAGATACCTTCGAACCGATTCGCAAACCTCGACATTGGCGACGAATGTTTGCAATTCAGATAGATCCTGAAGAGATAATGCTGGCTCGGTAACATTGTTTTGGAATTCATCGCCAACAAACTGCCCCAGCATTGAGATTTCATCTTCAGCATTGGGATAGCCAATGCTTAGCTTGACCGCAAATCGATCGAGTTGTGCCTCCGGTAGAGGGTAAGCACCATGGCTTTCGACTGGATTCTGCGTCGCGATCACCATGAACGATGGAGTAAGTGGCATCGTCTTATTGTCGATCGTGACTTGGCGTTCCGCCATGGCCTCAAAGAGCGCACTTTGCGTACGTGGTGTCGCTCGATTAATTTCATCGGTCAAAAGAAAGTCAGAGAAAACAGGCCCCTCGCGGAACTGGAATGTCTGGCTTTTTTGATCAAAGATATTGAATCCGGTAATATCACTGGGCAAAAGATCGGGCGTGCATTGAACACGCGCGAAATTACCACCGACTGATTTTGCTAACGCTTTGGCAAGGGTCGTCTTTCCAAGGCCGGGCAAATCGTCGAACAGCAGATGCCCCTTCGCCAGCAGGCAAGTGATTACCTGTTCAACGACATCAGCTTTTCCGACCAAAGCGCTGTTGAGTTGCTTTCGTAATGCATCAACCTTTGCTGCGTAAGCGTCTTGATTTGGTGACGTCGTAACATTCATCGATTGAGCTCGGTTCTACTGTGTGATTTGATGCGTTGAAACGAAAGGTCGCCAACAATTTGTTGGCAGGCGAGTTCCACCTTTCTCTCCTGTAGCATCTGTTTTTGTATCAAACTAAAATTTTCAATTTGCCAAAGGTGACAAAAAGTTTCTGCTGCTTTGGGAGCTGGCTGGGAAAACCAATCCGAAATTGCAACGAATCGAGGCCGCGGAGAACCAGCCGCCCAAAATCGCACGTCGATCAATTTTCTCGTTGCTTTCAAGCGTTGTGATGGGAACAGTTGAAAAACAAAATACCAAATAAGCCACGAGAGAGCCGCAACCGATTCCCAGCGATACCGAAAAAGGAAGCCCACCACCATTAGCGTTAATAACGAAGCGATTGGATTTCGTTTGATCCAGTAAATGCTATACGCCACTTGGCTTTGGCACCACTGCCACCAATTGAGGTGGTTGTACGGAATCGGAAATCCCGGGGTTGGTTCTACGGGGATCCAGTGCCGTCCGTCGACACAAACTTCCGGCCACATGTGTAAATTTTCAGATGTTACGACGGATTGGCCGGCAAGCCGATCATAGTCTTCTGCTTGAACAAGAAAGCCACGCTGGAGACGAGTTTTGTATCCTGCAGCACGAAGGACTTGGGTTGCTGCACTGGCGAACTGATAGGAGGGGCCTCCCTGATGATCAAGGAACGCAGCGACGGCGTCAGTGCTGTCATCTGTCGCAACCAACGTCTGATCGTAGGTGTAAGTGTTGCGGAAATGGCCGATGATCGCCTCTACTTGTTGCCAGCCTTGTGGGAGACCCTCGGTTAATCCTTTGGCCAACTGTTCGATTCGAGATTTTGATTCGTTGTCAGGTATTTGCGAAAACGGCGATTGAGGTTTGGCCAGTATGCAATTTTTTCGCCTAGCAAGAACGTGGAAGTTCGGGACATCACTGACATTGTCTATGACCGTATGTGAGGCAATCGAATCTCCGTCCATGACCACCGATCCTTGCGCATTGAAGCTAAACAGGTTTGGTAGGTCAACACGATCAATGTGCCAAGCCCTCAGCAAAGGAGGAGCTGGAAGAGCTTTTGTCTTGAGCCGCAACATTTTTACGCGATGAGCGCGGCTGT
This sequence comes from uncultured Pirellulaceae bacterium, assembly GCA_964503675.1. Taxonomy (GTDB): domain Bacteria; phylum Planctomycetota; class Planctomycetia; order Pirellulales; family Pirellulaceae; genus Mariniblastus. The sequence goes on from CAZDBE010000026.1 coordinate 14,803, forward strand.
TGGTGAGGTAGTCTCCTTCGAGAGATGACTTCCCGTACCATGGCTTCTCGGATTGCCTAGTCAAACCGATAGAGCGCTGAGGGAGATCTTTCTCGTCGAGCTCAATCTTTGACCAATCCCAGCCATCAAAATGGTGGAAACAATCCACCGAAAATCGAACGGGGGTCGATCCTTCGACAAAAAAGAGCGCTTGAGAAACTCGATCCTCCATCTTTAGCACTCGGTCCGAGGGCGGTTTTCGTGCAGTCCTAAATGATTGCCCCGCTTGCTCTGATTGAATGACTTTCTCAATATGCGTCGATTCAACATCAAGGGAAACTGCGCGATTAAATTCTTTTTTGATCTTTGTCGCGGCGTGGAATGTATCGGAGGACACATCGTAAATAGAAGGTTTGTTGTCTTCGATGAATTGATCTGACTCAACGGGACCAGTTGTAGATGCGTTTTGCCCGGCCGTCACCATGTCTCCATCGCCAATTCCTGATCGCGCGAAGATATCTTGGTATCCCTTGTCGCCGCCAGAGAAAGGAGAAAATCCAGACATGTCAATTGTCATGGTTTGAGGTACAACCGCACAAAGGATGGTGCTAGTGCAAATGACGGCCAGTAGCGTAACCCCAATCGCAATGCTGTTGACGGGGAGCATTTTCGAATTTCCCTCAAGTGCTTTGGCGTCCAGCCGGCTCCAATAATTCGAAAGCAGTTGCCAAAGCGCACAGACCGCGAAGAAAAACGAAGCGATAAACACGCCGATATGTTCGCTCATGAAGCAGATAAAAAGGACCAGGGCACAGCAGGCAACGAACCCCATTTTTCTGAAGCTCGCATTAAACGAAGAAAAAATGATCAGATACCACGCGATGTATTGCAGCACCATTATGAAAACAATTTCAGTTGCGTCTCCAAGTCCTGATAGACGGCAAAGATATTGAATCAATAGTATGAGACACGCAAACAAGATCCCGCCAGCCTGCAGCCAAGCAGAAAGTTTGGTGCTTTGGTTGGGAGTCAACTCCTTCGGCGTTGCCGGCAACCATTTCGAAAGAGTCCAAAGTGCCACGGGAGGTATGGCAAGAAGAAATATCGACTCAATCCATATCGCGGGCGGCCATCGGGAGGTAGGTGCGCGAAATAGTAACTGTACAACCGCCGCGAGCAAGCCGATGACGACTAGCTCCAGTCGCGGAAGGTATTGTATCGCACTTGTTCGCGCGGCTTTAAGTTGGGGCATGGCTGACCCCCATGCCGGTGGCCAACGGTCCAATGTTGGTGGGCAAGCTTGGTTTCGACGACACAGTTTCTTTTGCGCGGTCTAGGTCTGTGCCTGAGGTGGAATTGACGCAAAGACATCGAACGGTTGATGCGTTCGTTTCTGGAACGTACTGATCCGTATGGATCAAAAAAGTAAACGACTTCCGAGATTCGATCGAGACAAGATCCGCGTTTTTGGCGAACGCAGCTACATCGTCCAATTGCGGCAACAGCGCGAGGAAGTCCATCAGGGATTTCAATCCACGGTGGTTGTTCGATTTGAAAGGTTTATTTTCGTTCAAGCCGACGCAAATCAAGTCGATTTGGCTCTGATGCCGATGCAACTCACTGCAAACAGTGGCCGCTAGGCGGATTGCGTTTTCAAACGTGCTTTGACTGCCGGATCCAACGTGGTGGTCTCGTGTCAAATCCAATACGACTCGAATAGGAGTTTGCGTTGATGATTGTCGTTCGCGAATGATCAGGCGATTGTGCCGCGCGGTGTGAGACCAATGAATGTTCCGAACAGAATCGCCAAATCGGTAGTTTCGAACGCCAATCGTATCGCCCTCATTTCCAGCCTGCCTGCTGGAGGATGCGTCGATTGCGAATTGCTTTCCTACCGTTTCGGCTTCCGTTTCGACATGGTCGCAACTGGGCCATACGATTGTGTCTCCAGCAACTTTGATGGGTTTAGAGATTTGATACAAGCCAAAGGGAAATCCCGTCACGAGCTGTGGACTTTCGACAGGGAGCTTGCCTCGCCGTTTGGGTGTCAGCGGCCATTGGAAATTTGAAATTGAACAACCAGCAGCGCGCTTTAAGCCAACAACGATCACATCATCTTCATGATTTAGGTCTTGTAGAAACTGTCCTTGAATCATGAGGCCAAAAGCAGGAATTGGGAATCGATTGACAATAGCAAGCGTAACGATTGTCGGTTCGCCTTCGATCGATCGAGAATCGTCAAAACTAACTTCACAGCTGAGTCCTCGCATGCAGAGCCAAGGCCAGGAAACGCCGAGAACAAGCAACGTGAGGAACGCGCCCGCGAGAACGTAGCCTTGAGGACCAATGAATAAGCCGACCAGGATTGAAGCAAAGGTGCCGCACACAACCCAACCAACAGGTTGCTTGAGCCAATAGACGTATGTGTTTGCACTTGGACAAAAGTCGTGGTTGAGTGCCGCGGTAACAGACGCAAAAAATTTACGCAGTGTCTGTGATGACATGATTTTTTAGGAAAAGCTTGATGATAGGTAATGAAGTATTTGCTCGGGTGAAACAACAAACTTGATCCAAAATTCATCGCGTGCATCCACCCCTGTACGGATGTGCTGACGAGAATTGATTGACGCAGGCGACGATGTTAATCGCGGGCGCAGAAATGACACATATCTGAGTACAGACATGCCGTTTCTGATCGAGGGTTGGTTCAGAAGAAATCGGCAATCAACTGCATTGCCGCGCAGCGTTTCAACGCCACACAACGAACACGAAGATTCCGATTTTTGAAGAAGGCTATGCGCGAGGCGGCCCGCGTGCCTGTGCAGATACCGATTCATAGTCACAGATCTTTTCTGACTGTGGTTCCACAAATACGACGAACTGTAACTCATGGCTATCAGTGCCATTTTCGATCATCAAGTGAAATTGATCGAAGAAATCACACAGCCAGCAGTGACCGGGTTGCTTATGTTGCTCAACTAATTTGGTTGATTCATCGTCTGAATCAACGGGGACGCTGTGCGAGCAACAACAGGAGCAATGGGGCGAGCTACCCAGAATTGAAGAATGAAGCCCGAGGAAATCGACATGATGCATCGATGGCCCGAGATTCCAGAACAGAACCACGAAAGCCAACAGAAACCAAGATTTTAGCTTATCGATGTACATTAATCGTTACCCATCGGCCCGACGCGGACCGTGTCTATAAGTATCCTCTAGCGATACGGTGTTGAAGCGAAAAAGTTCCGCAGAATCCGAGTGTTTTCGGTTTTCTCCCGGAAATTATCGTCTTTGTCAAGTGAATGGGAGAAACCAAGATGAAACAAACCTCGCTACGTAGCTAGCTAGTCGTCTAAACGAAACGTTGCCATCGGCGTGTAGCTTGGGCCGCCTCGGTCGAAATGGCTGGAGTTAACAACCACTTTGTCGACGGTGCAAAAGCCGCTGTCATGCTTCCGCAGGCGGTGGATTTGCTCCAGCAATGCGTCGTTCCATTGTCCCCCTCGGCGAAGTGTTCCGAGGGTCATGTGTGGCAGAAAAGCGTTTTTCTCTTTGTTGAATCCCCAGTCTTGGATGACCTTTGTCAGCTCCCGGTTCATGATCTTCAATTGCTCGCTGCCCTCATCGACCCCCATCCATATTGTGCGCGGACGCTCGGCATCGGGAAAGCATCCCACACCGCATAGTGACAGTTCAAAAGGTGAAAATTGCTTCGCCGCGTTTTTAATTTCTTGGCAGAACTCGGCCGCCTCGCGATCAAGCACCTCCCCAGCAAAATTCACCGTGACTAGCAAGTTCTCCGGCGGAACCCAGTTGTAGCCATCGCAGACGGCCGCTAATCGATTGGAAACGCGGGCGATATTGTTGGTGACGCGCTGGGACGCGGCGACGGAAATAAAGGTTTTGATCTTGGCCATATTGAAAGTTTATCAAACGCTCCGGTTGCGGGAAGCGTGGAAAGCTAGATAATCTGCACCTTCTTGATCTCTCAATCAAAAAGGAACAAACCGTGGCAGACAAAAAGTACGACGTCTTTGGTGTTGGCAACGCGATCGTCGATATCCTCGCTCAAGTCGAAGACTCAGTGATTGGCGATCTGGAACTGAACAAGGGCGGTATGGCGTTAATGTCGACTGATCAGCAAGGTGACATTCTTACTCGCATCCACGACCCCTCGCTTTCGTTCGCCTCCGGAGGATCAGCAGCCAACACGATGGTTGCGATCGTGCAAAGCGGCGGTTCAGGAGTTTATTCGGGCAAAGTGGCCAACGATACAAACGGCGAGTTCTACCATAAGGACATGGAGGAATCGGGGATCAATTTCTATATCCCACCCGCTGAGAGTTCTGGCGAGGCGACAGGGTCCTGTGTTGTGCTGACGACTCCCGATGCCGAAAGAACTATGTGCACGCATCTTGGGATTTCTACTCAGCTGAAAAAGGAAGATCTTGATTTTGATCTGCTGGACCAGTCCAAATGCAGTTACATCGAGGGCTACTTATGGGATGCAGAAGATCCGCGTGCGGCATGTGTGGCAACCTTTGAGGAATCAAAAAAGCGAGGCGTGCGTACTGCGTTTAGTTTCTCGGATCCGTTTTTGATTGACCGGTTTGGCGATGAGTTTAAAGGCTTGGTCAACGATTATTGCGACATCGTGTTTTGCAATGCTGACGAAGCCCGAATGTTTTTGGGAGTCGACAGCATTGAAGCCTGTGCCGAGAAGATGGGCGAGATCTGCGAATTGGTTTTCATCACCGATGGCGGTGACGGTTGTTATGTGATCGAAAACGGCAAGAGCGCCAAGGTCGGAGGTTTCCCAGTTAAAGCGGTAGACACCGTGGGCGCTGGCGATTCGTTTGCCGGTGGTGTGCTGTATGGTTTGACCAACGGACTGGACACGCTTCAGTCCGCTAAATGGGGGAATTACTTCGCGTCGCAGGTGGTTTCCCGATTCGGACCGCGTCTATCGGAATCATTGGAGGCAAAGAAGCCCGAAATCATCGGGTAGGTTAAAGCGAAGAGGATCCTACTGTTCCAGAGCGGCCATCGCTTCCATAAGTGCATTGTATTCGTCATTGCAACACGGGCAATTCTGCATGTGGTTCTTGATCATTAGCATCGACTCGCAAAGCGCTGCGCCGGTTAGTTCGGTTTCTACGAATTGAGCAACATGCTCAAAACAACCATCGCAGGACATTTCGTCTTCGGAGGAGTTGGCGACCAAGGCAAGCAGCGTTGAAATTTGATCTTTAGAGAGTGGCATTGTTGTAGTTCCTGTTAAGCAAAAATGCCTTCGATATCGGCGATGGAATAATTTTTTGACTCGAAGCCTTTTTTCAGTCGAAGTTTGGCGTCATGAAACAATTTATAAACCGCGTTTCGATTGCTTTGCGTTCTAGTCGCGACCTCTTCCACCGGCATTCCCCCCAAAAGAGCCCTGACAACAGTTCTCTGTTTGTCAGTCAACTCTCCTTCGATTAGTTCCGCTAGAGTCTTCAAAAGGACTTCCTTGTCGATGTTGTGGCTCGGATCTGACTCAGTTGCCACTGCGATTTCTATTCGCATGTCGTTGTTGTTGGTAATCGCATCAAGTGAAACATCTTTGAAATGGCGTCTTCGCAGTTGTGAAATGCCCGATCGGATTGCGATCGAAATTGCCCAAGTAGTGAATTTGCTGCGTCCTTCAAATGAGTCAAGGTTCTTCAAGATTTTGATGATAGATTCTTGGCAGACATCTTCGCAAAACGCTTCGTCTTGGCCGCGCTTAAAAAACGCGCCACGTAGGCCTCGTAGAACTATTTTTCTTAATTCTGCAACTGCTTTCTCACGTTCCTCATCACCTGCGGGTCTATTGAGCGTTTCCACCCAGGGTATCTGATCGGTAGCCATGTCAACATCCGTTCGATTACAAACTCAATCTGAACTATTTACTTACGCGTTCCTTTTCGCCTTTGAACGCAGACGCTTTTGTTACCGCGATCCGAGAAGAAAAGATACCCGAAGATACGTGAAGGGCTCAAAAACCGTTCGTTGCATTAACCGAGTGTAACCGACCTCACCGATTGGACGCAGTACACAGCCAAATTTTACCTTCATCCCAACGATTATTTCGCAAGCTTGTGCCCGCAGAACCTCGGCTCTAAGTCCATTGCTCTTTCCCCCGCGTTTTATCGACTTATCCACCATTATGGGCCGGTTTTGGAGAATTGAGGGGGATTAAATTACATAACTATTACAAGCGCGAGACGTATTACTGCACCGGGAAATACCGATGTTTTATATACTTTGCCGTTCCTCAAGGTAGGAAGCGAACGTCTCCGACCTCGACATCACTGGATTTGCCCACCGATTCGAGCCTCGCAGGAGAACGGTCTCACAGAGAATATATCAATCCAACCTGTTGGCCATTCATTGGCAAGCATCGTAATAAGGAATCAGTTTATGGCTTCTGTTATTAAAGAACCCCAGACTAAGCACAAGCAACGGGAACGACTGTCCGATGGTCACGTTCTTGATCAAACAGAGGCTGTAGAGAAATTTGATCCGATTGCCCTGATGGACGTTGATCCACGGGACTCTGACGGACATGCTGACGACCACGAGGAAATGACGACCGCTCGCAAAATGGTGATGCTGGGCATTGTGGTGTTTCCGTTGATGGGACTAATCGGCGCCGTCGTCGCGACTTGGCAGTACGGGTTCATGGGATGGTTGTACCTCGGAATGCTGGTTGGCGGTTGGTATCTGACTGGGCTGGGAATCACTGTTGGCTACCATCGGCAACTGACTCACCGCTCTTTTACAACCTACAACTGGATGCGATACATTTGGGCCTCGCTAGGAGCGCTTGCGGTGGAAGGATCTCCGATTGATTGGTGCATGGTGCATCGCAAACATCACCAATACAGCGACCACGAGGGTGATCCTCACTCGCCGCATATGTCTGGAGATACCACTTGGCAACGAATGGTAGGCTTCTTTCACTCGCACATCGGTTGGCTGTTCCAGAGCAACTGGTCTAAGAGCGAGCGAGCTCGTTACATTCCAGATCTAGTGGAAGAAGATTACCTAATGTGGGTTGATCGCCATTACGTCTGGTGGGTCGTGGCAAGTTTTATGATTCCGACGGTCCTTGCTGGGATTATCACGATGTCCGTACAGGGAGCCTTGCTAGGTTTGCTCTGGGGTGGTTTGGCGCGTGTCGCCTTTACTCATCACATGACTTGGTCGATCAATTCGATCTGCCATGTTTTTGGAAGTCGCGACTACAAATCGTCTGACGACTCTCGCAACAACGTGATCTTCGGCATCTTTAGTCACGGCGAAGGCTGGCACAACAATCACCACGCCTTTCCTTCTTCAGCTCGTCATGGGCTAAAGTGGTGGCAGCTCGATCTTAGCTGGATGCTGATCCGCGGCATGCAATTGGTCGGTTTGGCATGGGACGTGCGACTGCCATCGGAGCGAGCGATGGAAAAGAAAGCCGTTGTCGAACACTAAATTATCGAGCAACGAATAAAATATAAACGGGCCGGATTTAGTAATAGATCTGGCCCGTTTTTTTGTCGGCAAAGCGTCGTATTTCGCTCCTAGCCTGTGATTGTATAGCGTTCACACTGGACTCAACTCGAATCGCCGTTTGTTGTACCGGCTTTAGCCGGCTGTTGACTGAGGCAATTCCGCCTAAAGGCGGTACAACGAACGGTGTCAGCATAGAATCACAGCCTCTCCGCGAAATAACGCAATTTTGCAAAGCAAAATTCAATGCACTAACGTGATTTCACGGAGCGAAATACGACTATTTGATAACTACTCCTTCGGCTTGGGCTTGTAACCGCTCTTAAGCGTCACCGTCCTGTTGAAGATGGGTTTTCCGGGACTCGAATCTCTCGGATCAACGCAAAAGTACCCCGTTCGTTCGAACTGGAAACTGTCTCCCACTACCGCGGCGGCCAACGAAGGCTCGACCTTCGCCTGTTTCACATCCAGCGATTTCGGATTCAGTGTGTCCTTCAGTTCCATGCCCTCAGGGATTTCGCCTGCTTTCTCATTCTCAAACAAGACGTCGTACAGCCTGACTTCGGCATCAACGGCATGTTCGGCCGATACCCAGTGAATGGTTCCTTTCACCTTACGACCATCAGGTGCCTTACCGCCAGAAGTTTCCGGATCATAAGTACACCGTAGCTCCATGATCTCGCCCGCATCGTCTTTGATGATTTCATTGCATTTCAAGAAGAACCCATTTTTTAACCGCACTTCTTTTCCGACCGTCAGCCGGAAGAATTTTTTCGGTGCATCCTCCATGAAATCTGCGCGCTCGATATACAGCTCGCGTCCGAACGGCATTTCGCGAATGCCAGCCGCTTCGTCCTCGGGATTGTTCTTGGCCTGCCGCATCTCTGATTCGCCTTGTGGGTAGTTTTCGATTACTACTTTTAGCGGATCGATGATCGCCATCGCGCGGTTTGCTGTCTTGTTCAAACTGCCTCGCACATACAGTTCCAACAGGGCTAGATCTGTCATTCCATTAAACTTTGTCACGCCAGTGTGAGCACAAAAATCACGGAGCGCGTCGGCAGGGTAACCGCGACGTCGCATGCCGCTGATCGTTGGCATGCGCGGATCATCCCATCCCGCAACGTGCTCGCCTTGAACCAATTCCAGCAGTTTGCGTTTACTGGTCAGTGTGTGTGTCACATTCAGCCGAGCAAATTCGATTTGCTGAGGATGGTGAATGCCAAGTGCTTCGACATACCAATCATACAGGGGTCTGTGATTTTCAAATTCTAGAGTGCAAATTGAATGGGTGATTCCCTCCAGCGAGTCGCTCTCGCCGTGCGTCCAATCGTAGGTGGGGTAAATGCACCATTTATCGCCGGTACGATGGTGATGCTGATGCCGAATGCGGTACATCGCCGGATCACGAAGGTTCATGTTGGGCGAATTCATGTCGATTTTGGCGCGAAGTGATTTCTCGCCGTCCTTGAACTCACCGGCCTTCATGCGCTCGAACAGATCAAGATTCTCTTCGACGCTGCGATCACGATTTGGGCTGTCCTTGCCTTCTTTATTCCAGCCACCACGATATTCACTGACTTCCTCAGCAGTCAGATCACAGACGTAGGCTTTGCCGTCCTTGATCAGCTTAACGGCCCAATCGTACAGCTGGTCAAAGTAATCCGAGGCGTAAAACAGATTGTCGCCCCAGTCAAAACCAAGCCAGCGCACGTCTGCCATGATCGATTCAACGTATTCGGTGTCTTCTTTTTCTGGATTGGTGTCATCGAACCGCAGATGGCATACTCCGCCGAATTCTTTGGCCAACCCAAAATTTAGACAGATCGATTTCGCGTGGCCAATGTGCAAATAGCCGTTTGGCTCAGGTGGAAAGCGCGTGACGACTTTTCCTCCATTTTTTCCGCTGGCGATGTCATCGGCTACAATTTGACGGATAAAGTCAAGGCGTTCGGGTTCAGTGTTGTCAGATTCAGGAGCGTTCATATCGTTACCAGATTTGTCCGGCTAAAGTTTTGATGTCTTAAAGAGTTCTCGCTATTGACCGAGGCTCGAAAAAAGTGTCGGGGTCGCTAAGAGGTGGCAAATTTTACCGCAATAGCGCTTCCTCCCAACCCCCTCACGCTACGAATTCCAAGAACGTAAGGTTACTGTTGACGGCCAACAGACATGATCTTGGTGCGACCGGTTCCTTGCGATACGCTTATTGACTCACAAATTCGCTATTTGCTTTGATTCGACTTTCTGAGATTCCCCTTGGATTGACAAACAGGGTGAGCGAGAAAAGACTGTTGAAGTTGCAAGCACTAGCATTAAGAGCACAATATGATCCGCATGAATCAGATAATTCAGACCACGTTTTTTGCCGTAGCGGTAATCGCTTTGTTCACATTGGTCCTGTGGCAACCGGCGGGCGAAAAAGCAGTGGCCACCAATGCGGACACGACGTCGAATATATCCCTCGTCGCGTTTACGGCAAAAGCTCCCGATCCCGGGACCGATAGGGACAGCGTACTTATCGAGGGAGATCTCAACTTGATCGACTGGAAGGCGCTCGTTGGTAAAAGGATAACCGTCGCGGGGGACCTAGTTGTTGTTGACACCCACGATCTTGCGCGACGTGGCCAAGTCAAAGTAGCGCGCGATCGACTTTTCGTCCCCACCAGCCAGATTGACCCTAACGATGCCGACCCAAACGACACGTCATTCGAAGGCGGTAGCAACGTAGCTAAAGTTGTTGGAGCACAAAAGTACAACGACAGAGCCACGATCATCCTTGATGATGGATCACCTCGACAGAATATTTTTCCACCAGCGCTCTTTCCCGATCTAGGAAAGGACTACCCAACGGTTCGTATTGGATCGGTGGTCAAAGGAGTATCGGGGAAATTGGTTAAGGCCGGTAGCGCGCTATTGCTGGTGGCGGACGAACCTCTTCAATGGACGCCGGCTGAACGTCCTCAGCGCCCTGATGTTGGTAAGGCAGACGTGACCGTTGCTAGCCTGAATGTGCTGAACTATTTCACGACGATTGATGATGGAAAGAACGATGCACGTGGCGCCAATTCTGAATCTGAGCTTCAGCGGCAAGAGGTAAAGCTGGTTTCGGCAATCATTGGATTGGAGGCCGATGTGATCGGGTTGATGGAGATTGAGAACAACCTCGATGCCGAAAATCGACTTGTCGCGGCACTGAACAAAAAGCTTGGTAAAGAGGCCTTTAAAGGTTGCGGCCTTCCCAATGGGTTTCAATATGCGCCGGGTGGCCGTGATGCCATTCGTGTCGGTATCATCTACCGTGCCGACCGTGTCGCACCGTTAGGGGAGGTTTCGATGATCAAAAATGACGCCTTTTACAAGGCGCGAACGCCAATCGTTCAAAGTTTCAAATCAAAAAAGATTGACACTCCATTCACTGTCATCGTCAATCACTTCAAATCAAAAGGCGGGGCAAGTGGAGCCGACGTTGCCAACAAAAATAAAGGTGATGGCCAAGGTGCTTACAACGCAACACGACGTGGGCAGGCATTGGCGATATGCAAATACGTCGACAAACTGGCACAGAGAAATCCTACACCGCGCGTTCTGGTTGTCGGTGACTTAAACGCCTACGAGCAGGAAGATCCAATCGACGCGATGCGTGCCAAGGGGTTGGTCAATCTGCATGAACGATTTGGTGAGGCAACCTCTACAGATAGAGCAGCGGCAGATTACTCTTTCATTTACCGTGGTCAAAGCGGCAGCCTCGATCATGCCATGGCGACTGACGCATTGGCGAATGACATCACCGGCGTTGCGACATGGCATATCAACGCCGACGAACCAAGGTTCCTCGACTACAACGAAGAATACAATCCGAAGACGCTGTTCGAACCCAATCCGTTTCGCAGTTCTGACCACGACCCAGTGTTGATTGGAATTCGGAATTAGCGCAGGTGGTAATGTAGCGCGGCGGTCGCCGTAACATCCTTGCTCTTCTTTTGTCCTTAGAACAAGAATGGAATTAGACGCTTCGTCTTTTTCGCGTAGTTCTCGAAGCGTAAGTGTCGCTTTCGTAGAATGCGCTCCTCGTAGTAGATCTTAAATACGAGTACCAGTAGGATCGCAAGCCATAGGGACATCGAATAGACGGTAAAGTTTCCTATGACGTAACCGCCACAGAAAACCAGCAATGCTAGGTACATTGGGTGGCGGACAATGCGGTAAGGACCGCTAGTTCTTAAAGGTGCGTTTACCTTGAGCGTAGGAGAAATATTGGTGAATCGCCCCATGGTAACAATGGCCCACAATCCTAAAGAACCGCCTGTCAGCGATGTCAGCCAGACATACCATTGATGGGAATGCGATCGTTGCGACAGTACCAAGACCGCAACCAAAACAAACTGCGCAAACACTAGAAGTCGAAAGACCCACTTTAAACTTGGGCAGTCGTCGGCGCACGTTGGATTCTTCGGTTTCAAAAGATTCATGTCCCGCTGCGTTCAGAAGAGAAAGATGGTCCACAACTAAAATATAGCGACCCTTGGCTCACTGAGATGCGATCAGTCTGGCATTCGATGATGTTATCGGCTGCGATACCAAACGCCTTTGATCAGCTTTCAAGCTTCACCCAGACGCCACAAAAAAAGTCCGCAAGAATCATTAACCTAAGCCATCGATTCCATGCGGACGTTTTCATCAGGCTCGCCAGTGGTAACGGGCGAGCCTGCGAAAGAGTTTCAAATTTAACTTCTAGGCTTGACGACGTCGTCGAGAAATCAAGCCAACGCAACCGAGACCAAGCAACGCAAGCGAACTTGGCTCTGGAACAGCTACTGTTTGAACAACAAGCTGAAGGCTACCGTCTTGGAAGTAGGCAGATGTTCCGCCACCTAGATCGTAGGCATTCGCTAAGCCCCAGTTCTCGATTCCCAGTGAAGCAAAAACAGTTGCAGTTTCGTCAATCAGCGTATAGGTGCCGTCTGCCGTGCCGGACGTGAGTCCAACCAAGTCATCAACACCAAAGGTGGAGTCCAATGAAACAGCTCCAGCGACGCTCAATGGAGTGCTCATGTCGCCATCGAAACGAAGCTTTCCGCCTGCTTCAATGATCAGGTCACCGTCAATTGATCCATCACCACCGAGGATACCAGAACTGGCAACCGTGGTTGAACCAACAAAAGTGTTCGCACCTTCAAGATCTAAACTATCCGTGATGGTCAAGTTGCCATCGCCACTGATGATTCCATCATAGGAACCACTTTCTAGTGTTGCGACGCTCAGGTTAGAGTTACCGGCTTCGAGGACGATATCGCCCGAGAAAGTGTTGCCCGTGTTGCTAAGCACAACCGTACCGCTGTCACCAAGTACGGTGATGGTTTCAGTTCCGGCAGTCACACCAGTAATCTCGAGATTGCTGCTCCATCCAGCCTTAAGACGACCGCCACCAGCAATGATGTTCAGGTCGTTGTTGAGAATTGCTTCGTTGTTTCGGTTCTGCAGCAAACCGCGATCGGTATTTGCGTTTCCGAGGTCAATGGCGCCTGTTCCCAAGCTACTCTCGACAAAGGCGGCTCCAAGAATCGTGGTACCACCGGAGTAGGTGTTATTCCCATAAAATTGAACGCCTTTACTATCGTCAGCGATAGTCAGTAGCCCGGATCCAGAAATATCACCGTTGGCATTAATGTCCCTGTTCCAACCGGCCTCAATTGTGCCGCCGCCGGCACCCACGACGATGTCATTGTTAATTGTTACAGTGTTGTTATTGTTTCTGTTCTTTATCTTACCACCGTTATCGAGCGTGATGGTTCCGGTTCCAAGGTGTTCTGAACCGCTGCCGTTAGAGAAACGAACTTCAGTGTTATCGATCGTTACGTCGCCCGAGTAGCCAGTGTTACCATGGGTATTCAGTTCAACAACCCCCCCATTACTAATCAGAAGATCGCCTGAACCAGAAATAACACCGCCGATAGAAGTGGATTTACCGTTAGCCTTGATTTGGCCTCCACCAGCGTCAATCGTGATGGCTCGCGTGCACGTGGTGTTTCCTTCAACCGTGCTGAAGGTGACTGTGACGTCAGCTGAATCTGT
>CAZDBE010000027.1:0-28304 GCA_964503675.1 uncultured Pirellulaceae bacterium
ACGACGCAACCGGGCCTTCAGCTCTACACGTGCAATTGGATGGATGGCCAACCAGGCAGCGGCGGATTCGACAAGCATTCGGCAGTAGCTTTGGAAAGTCAGCACTATCCAGATTCACCCAACCAAGCCGGTTTTCCCTCGACGCTGTTGAAGCCGGGCGAGAAATTTCACCACAAGACCGTATATCGCTTCAGCGTTCGGTAAGGTGCGTTTCTTTATGGCGTAGCAATTTCTGCGTCTTCCCTCTGGCCGGATTGGATGGAATAATCTGGCCCATGTCAGACACAAAACTTACTTTGGTAGCCGCCTGCGCGTTCGGCTTGGAGGCGTTGGTAAAGCGTGAGTTGATCGCGCTTGGCTATGTGCCGCGCGTCTCTCAACCCGGCCGAGTTTCATTTGAGGGCGATTGGGAAGCCGTTTGTCGAACGAATTTGTGGCTGCGGACGGCTGACCGGGTTTTGGTTGAAGTTCAGCGCTTTCCCGCGCCAAATTTTGAATCGCTGTTCGAAACGATCAAAGCGTTTGACTATTCCCAGTTCATTCCGGTGGATGCAAAATTTCCCGTTGTCGGGAAAACGCGGCTCTCGAAATTGACCAGCCTTCCTGCCGTTCAAAGATCAACGAAAAAAGCGCTCGTCGAAAGCCTCTTGCACTTTCACAAAACGACAGCGCTCGAGGAAACGGGCGAGCTGTACAAAGTCGAAGTGGCCCTGCTAAACGATGAAGCCACCATTACTATCGATACAACGGGTGACAGCCTGCACAAACGCGGCTATCGAAAACTGATGGGCCCCGCACCGATCAAGCAGACACTTGCCGCCGCCATGGTCGACCTGACGGTATGGAAGCCGGAACGTGCCTTCGTCGATCCGTTTTGTGGAACTGGCACGATACCAATCGAAGCGGCGATGATTGGAATGAAAATCGCCCCGGGCATCAACCGCGATTTCTCCTCTAGCGGATGGCATCAGATTAGTTTTGATACATGGAAATTGGCTCGTAATGAAGCGCGCGATTCGATCGACCGCGATATCAAGATGGATATTCTCGCCGCCGATACCGATGAGCAGTCGCTAGACATGGCGGTTTATCACGCGCGGTTGGCGGGCGTTGAGCAGCAAATTCGATTCGAGATGCAGCCTTTTGAATCACTCGAACATGATCGAGAGTACGGCTGTCTTGTAACCAATCCACCGTACGGCGAACGACTGCAGCAGCAAGAGGAGCTAATTCCGCTTTACGAACAGTTTCCTGCGGTGATGCAGAAATTGCCCACTTGGTCTTTGTTTGTGATTACAAGTTACGATCGATTTGAAAAGGTGGTTGAAAAACGAGCAACGCGTCGGCGTAAGTTGTTCAACGGCCGACTGGAATGCATGTATTATCAGTTTCTCGGACCGCGTCCGCCGCGAGACTTTTTTGAGAATGCCTCACGAGAGCAGTCCAACGCTAATTCGTCCGCCCCACCTGTTGCTGATGTCGCCAGACCTCAGGACAAAGATGATGCGCCGAAGGCTGGCGACTCCGGCGACGCTCAAAAAGGACCAGTGTTGTCGCTAGCAGAGCAATTAGGAGCGACGCCGCCAAACATTCTCGTAACTGAGTCGGCTCCAACCTTAAATGCCCAACCGGCGACGGAGCCCAAGCCTGTTTTCGGCGGGTTGCAGGATAAGGACCGCGAGCAGTCTGAGTTGTTTGCCAACCGCCTCAAGAAAAAGGCGCGTCACCTGCGTCGATGGCCAACTCGTCGGGGGATTACATGTTTCCGCATTTACGAACGCGACATTCCTGAGATTCCTCTAGTAGTCGATCGATACGAAGAAGCGGTTCACATTACCGAATACGAGCGTCCACATGAACGAAGTCTCTCGCGTCATTCGGCATGGTTGCAACTGATGAAGACAACCGCTGCCAAAACGCTTGGCGTCCCAATACAACAGGTGTTTCTGAAGAAGCGACAGAAACGCCGGCAAGGCGACCAATACGAAAAAATTGGCGATCAAAAGAAGATGCGAACGGTCAGCGAAGGTGACCTCAAGTTTTTGATCAACCTGTCCGACTACGTTGACACCGGATTGTTTTTGGACCATCGCGTGACGCGTTCGATGGTACGCGATCAGGCTGAAGGGAAATCGTTCCTGAATCTATTTGCGTATACCGGTTCGTTTACCGTTTACGCTGCCGATGGCGGCGCGACTGACACGACGACCGTCGATCTCTCAAAGAACTACCTTTCGTGGGCACAAGACAATCTGAAACTCAACGGACTCGACGGACCGCAACATCGTTTCGTCTCAGACGACAGTACCGAGTTTCTTGAAAAAGCGGCACGTGATCCGAAGCAGCGATTCGACCTTGTCGTGGTCGATCCACCGACCTTTTCAAACAGCAAACGAACCGAGGACGACTGGGACGTTCAGGACCAGCACGTGGAAATGCTGGGCTTGGTATCGCAAGTACTAAATCCGAACGGTGTGGTTTATTTCTCAACCAACTTCCGCAAGTTTAAGCCACGACTGGCTGAACTGTCTCAGTTTGAATCGATAGAAATCAGCGGAAAAACGGTGCCTGAAGATTTCCGCAATCGGAAGATCCACCGATGTTGGAAAATGACCTTGACCGCTGAGTAGTCGAGTAAAGTCCCTCAACGACTTCGGTCTAGAAAAAGCTTTTTATAGCTGATTCGTGAATGGGCGTACCTATGCAAGACGCCACCGCGTCGGGATCAGGTAAATCCGATTGTTACAATAATTCGGGCAACTCACTGAAGTCGGCACCTCTGCTACCTCCCCAAGGGTAGTAAATCTACGGGCTCAAACTACCATAAACTCCAGCAATTGCGCCGACTTGTTACTCCAATCACAGCCAGTCAACTGATGCGCAATTCAATACGTCTCGTCCGAGTCATAAGTCAATTCGAAAGCAGTCATGTCAACCGTCAGTCACACCTCAGAGGATGAAAGCCCAGCCGCAAAGAGGTCTGCACCAAAAGGCTTTACTGAACAAAGTTTTGCGGGCGTGAGGACGTTTGTAAAACAGGGTGCCTCAGCAACTGAATGCCAAAAGACAGCTGGCACCGTTTTTGTAATGCTTCCCGCCTACAACGAGGGAGAGGGGTTGCCCTCACTGCTGATGAAAATCAAAGCTGTCTTCGCGGCAAACGGTCGGCCCTACCACGTGATCGTGGTCGATGATGCCAGCAAAGACGACACTTCAGAGATCGCAATTCAAGCGTCCAACGAAATGCCCATAACGCTTGTCCAACACCAACAAAACCAAAACTTGCCCGGAGCCTTACGAACGGGCCTGATGAAGGCGCTAGAAATGGCAGTTCCAGGCGACGTCATCACGACCATGGATGGCGACGACACTCACCCACCGGGATGCATCAACAACCTGTTGCAAAAAGTATCCGAAGGCTACGACATTGTGACCGCGTCACGTTATCAACCGGGATCACGTGTGATGGGCGTACCGTTTTTCAGAGTGTTAATGACTTGGGGCGCACGAATGCTGTTTCAAGTCCTGATGCCAATTCCTGGGGTCCGGGATTACACTTGCGGATACCGGGCCTACAGGGAAGAGGTTCTTCGTGAGACCATGGACCACTACGGCGACGAATTCGTCTCAGAAAAGGGCTTCTCGTGTATGGCTGATGTGTTGCTAAAGATGCGAAAATTCAAATATGTCTTTGGCGAAGTCCCACTTCTGTTGCGCTACGACCAAAAACTTGGCGTTAGTAAAATGGCAGTAGGCAGCACGGTAATGTTAACGCTGAAGCTCTTGCTTAAGCGTCGATTTGGCGGTTACTAAACCACCTTTTCTTTCAAGCAAACTCCCCACTCTTCTCGAATCTACACTGAAAACATCATGATTGTCGAACAACCTGTCGTGGAACCACAAACGAACGAAAAACTCAAATGGGCGATTGCTGGAGGAGGAATGCTCGGACTGACCTTGGCGCTACGCATGGCGAAGCTGGGGCATGATGTTACCTTGATAGAGGCCGCTCCATCGCTTGGCGGGCTTGCGTCTGTTTGGAAGCTAGGTGACGTCCATTGGGACAGGCACTACCACGTAACGTTGTTGTCCGATTCGCGGCTACTGAATCTGGTCGAAGAAATTGGATTGAAGGACGATCTAAAATGGGTGGAAACCAAAACAGGATTCTTCACCAACGGCAAACTGTACTCTATGTCCGACACAGCCGAATTCTTGAAGTTCCCGCCGTTGAACTTGATCGAGAAACTGCGTCTTGGCGGGACAATTTTTTACGCTTCGAAGATTAAGAACTGGAAACGCTTGGAGAAGGTAAAGGTCGCCGACTGGCTCAGCCGTTGGTCTGGTAAGGGAACCTTTAAGAAGATCTGGGAGCCTCTTTTAAAGGCGAAACTCGGTGAAAGCTATCACCGCACTGCAGCTTCTTTCATTTGGGCGCACATCAGCCGCATGTATAAGGCTCGTCGGACCGGTCTGAAGAAGGAGATGTTCGGCTATGTTGAAGGTGGGTACCGCAGCATCATCAACCGCCTCTCAGATCTCCTAGAAGAACTGAATGTTGATGTGCGCGTTGACCATCCAATCAGCAAAGTTAAGAAACAGGAAGATGGACGTTTTAAAATCGACTTTCAAAATCGAGAAAGCGAGTCGTATGATCGCGTGATCATGACCACTCCGAACTCCATCATGAGCCGTGTTTGCGAGGACATTAGTGCCGATGAAAAGGAGCGATTTGACAAAGTAGAGTACCTTGGGATTGTTTGTGCATCGCTGCTACTCAAGAAACCAATTTCGCCCTATTACGTGACCAACATCACCGACACTTGGGTGCCAATGACGGCCGTGATTGAGATGACAACAATCGTTGACACCGATGAATTTGGTGGCCGGTCATTGGTTTACCTTCCAAAATACGTTCCTTCGGATCACGAGCTGTTTGACAAATCTGACGAAGACATCGAAGAGAGTTTCTTGTCGGCGTTAGAGACCATGTATTCGGACTTTGACAGAGACAACGTTGAAGCATTCAACATTTCACGCGTGCGTAGCGTGATGGCGATTCCCACGCTAAACTACAGCAAACTGCTGCCGCCAATGAAGTCATCTGTCGAAGGACTGTTCTATGTTAATTCATCGTACATCCTACGAGGCAATTTGAACGTGAACGAAACAATTACGATCGGTGAAGAGGCGATGGAAACGGTTTTGAAGGCGGAACTAGAGCGATCTGCGGTCACGAGAAGCAAATAGGAGGAGACGCTCGGGGCGCTGCGAAAGCGAGAGAAAAATCAGACTACATAATCAAATGATTTACCTTTCATGCATCGGCGATGTCGGTACTCTCTGGCAGTCCTCCTTACGTAATTCTCATGAACGCTTCTGGTTTAGAAACTGATTCATTCCCGTTTGCGAGGGTCGCGAATTCCAGATGGTTTCCTGTTGCTGCAGCGATGTTCTTACTATTGGGCGTCCTATTTGCGTTTGGACGCGCTTATAGTAACTATTCAGTGCCGAAGGCTGAATTCGACTGGGCGGCGAGAGGGCTCAGCGATTTTCATTCGATTTACACTTACTCCAAAGCGTTTCGGCGCGGGCTGAGTCCGTATGAGAGTCACGAGGCAGAAGATCTATTGATGTCGCGCCCCAGTGCGCCATTCTCACCTCTGATTTTCTTCATCATGTGGCCGCTTTCGATGCTGCCCATGCACGTCGCTGATGTGATACTGTGCATGGCGAACCTTGCAATGATTGGCTGGATCGCAAGGCAAGTTTTTACCTACGCATCCGTGAACGTGCATCGCGGCTGGTGGCTGGCAGTTTTTGGATTCTTGGTCTTTAGCCGAGCCGGGCACATTACGCTCTACACGGGCTACATCACTCCTCTGTTGGCGATTGGAACCCTGATGGCGTTTGAATACGGGAAGAAGTCCCCGTGGTTGAGCGGTATTGGCATTTTGCTGGCTTCGGTGAAGCCTACGTACGTTATTCCCTTGTTGATCATTCTTGCTTTTCGGCGCAATTATAAAGCTGCTGCGATCGGCGTTCTGTTTTCGGTTGCAGTAGCATTTGCCGGGCTCACATGGATGGCGTTAGATTCAAGTTACAGCCATGTGCTGGATACAATCCAGCACGGACAAGATGCGTTTCGAGACGACGTAACCGAATCTCCGATAAACACTTGGACTCGAATCGATCTAGTTGGGATGTTCGCAAAGGTCATCGACTGGAATCCCGGCAAAAATGTTTACCTAGTCACAATGGCTATACTGCTCATTCCACCGGGACTCGTAATTAGAAAAATCGCTCTTGATGAACACAATTCTTCTGCAACAGGCCTGTCAGCCTTCATCGGAATTTTGGCCTTGCTGGTCGGAATTTACCACCACGCATACGATTGCTTGCTGTTTAGTGTCCCTTGGTTGGCAATGGTTCTATTTGGGCAGCAAACCCTCGCGACCTTAACGCGCTGGCAACGAATCACGATTGGGTTCCTGTTGTTTATACCGGCGGTCAACTACGTCGCCACGCTGGCGGGACGCAACCTCTTGAAACTGGAACAGTATAGTTTTACTTGGCAAGCAATCACCATGATTAACGGAGTTTGCCTTACGCTAAGCCTCTTGATTCTGATGTACGCTGCGAGACGGGTTACTTCTAGTCGAACGTTGCCCGACTAGACGCTGCCTCTCCCCGCTCAATTCTCGGCCTTCTTTTCAAGCGCCAAGGCATTCTCTAACACTGTCTCCCAAGGCTGCGTGTACTCGACGGGGTCTTTTCTTCCAAAGTGATGGAAGGCCAAAATACGTTCTACATCCGAACCTGTTTGACCGTGCGAACGTCCTTCAGCGTCCGGTTGGTAACTTGTGATCGTGTTTCGAAACACGGTGTCGAAATCTAGTCCTAATTCGGTAATCGACCGATCCGCGTCCTCAAGAATGGTCAGTTTGTCGCCGTTCAAGTAAGGCAAGTAAAGATGAACTTTCTCGCTGTCCCAGTTCCCCACTTCAAACGCCTTGACGATCGCCTGATAAAACTCGGGACGGCAGTCAGGGTAGATCGCGTGATCGCCACTGTGGACGCCTAAACAAAAATCGACGTTGGTGTCCTGCCGCGTCGCGATTGACAGCGCGTAACCGTAAGCAATCGAGGCAAAGATCGCATTGCGGTTTGGCACTACCGTCGCTTTCATATTGTCCTGTTCGTAATGGCCTTGGGGGACTTCCCAATCGCTGTTGGTTAGAGACGAATAGTACAACTGACCAAGTTGCGACATGTCGAGCGTATTCCAAGCAACCAAGTGTCCTTGCGATTTTAAATATTCTAGGTTCGTCGCTAATCGTTCCAGCTCAATCTTGTGTTTCTGTCCGTAGTCGAACGAGAGCCCATAGACCTTGCAACCTTTGGCCAACAGGTGCAACAGCAGTGAGGTCGAGTCCATGCCACCGCTTAAGCAGACAACGGCGTGTTGGGATTGGGTCATGTCGCTATGTAGGATAAAAAATGGGTGGGCTAACATCGCAAGTCGCGTAGCTTCTTACCGCAAACGATCTGCTATGATATCAAATCCCAATCAATTAGACGACATGCAAGGCCAAGGTCAGCGGCATGAGATGTTCAAGAGCCAATCTAATCGCCTTACACCGTTCTAAAGCAAGATGAATTTTTCAACAATCGAAAGAAAGAACACTTGCATCAAGATTGCATATGAAACCCTAGGCAATACGAGTGCCGAGCCGTTTCTATTTCTGCATGGTCTAGGTGCCGGTAGAGCGCAGACGACTCGCGCGTTTACCGAGCTATCTGGCCATTTGGTTATCGCTCCAGACATGCTTGGCCACGGAGACAGCGTATCGGCGGACGCAGACTGCGTGCTTTCATTTGATCAGTTCGCTGACGACAGTATTGCTATCTTGGACGAAATGGGAATTGACAAGGTGAATCTTGGCGGCCTTTCCATGGGCTCCGGTATTTCCATCAATATTGCTCTGCGGTACCCCAAGCGAGTAAAAAAACTGGTGCTGCTCCGCCCATGCTGGATGAGCGAAAAACAACCGCAACATCTTCGACTGGTAGCTTGGGTGGGACAGTGGATCAAGCAAGTCGGCGTAGAAGACGCTCGGTCACGACTTTATGACCACCCCGTGTATAGAGAACTTGATCAGCGTCTACCCAAGGTGGCCGTCTCCCTTGATAACTTGTTTCGCAGACCCCAGATCTTCTCACATACCGCCGTACTGTATCGCATGTGGCAGGACAGTCCGTTTGAAGACATCGAGTCACTTTCGAGAATCGAGAACCAGTCAATTGTGTTGTGCTCGCCGCGCGATGAATTGCATCCGATACCAGTCGCAAAGAAGATTGCTGGAAAGATGCCCAACTGCCAACTACACACACTGCCACCTCGCTATGACAAGCCTCTAGAATACAACGCGGAGCTAAATCGATCTGTCGTCGAATTCCTAGGTTGAATCGACCTAACTAATTTTCATACAAGCTCCGCTCTGGCTTCGATCGCCCCGCAACACAGCTCAGATTCCTGAAGATTGGCTAGCTATAGTCGTGCTCGCACAGAACTAAGACGCTCCCATACGCCAACCTTGCGTTGCCCGCTATAATCGACGGTCAACAAATAGAAAGCTCACCGACCGGCACGCCACGCGCCCCGGAAAACGGAAACACCAATCATGGCTCGCAACGAACAACTCATTCGCCAACATAAAATCCTCCAGATCCTTGAACGGGTGCGTTACGGAAAAACACTCAAGGAACTCTCTGATGATCTGGTCGAGGAACTTGGGTTAGCCTCCATTCACCAACGCACCATTCGCCGCGACTTAGAAGCTTTGCAGGCCGCTGGAATCGATGTTGACAATCACGACGAACAACGAGGCAAAGTCTGGAAGCTTGGCCCGCGCGCAAAAACGACAACCCAAATCAGTTGCTCGGCCACCGAGCTAATTGCGCTGTCCCTAGGGCGGCAACTGATGCACCCGCTAGTGGGAACTCCGTTCTGGATGGGGATCGAAACGTTCTGGCGAAAAATCCAAGAAGACATTCCTGACGGCGTACTGGCCCACTATGAAAAGTATCGCAAGATCCTACGCGTCCAAGGTTTAAGCCCCAAGTCATATGAAGAGAAACTTGGCATCATTAAAACGATCAACCGAGGCATTCTCGAGCATCGACTTCTTGAGATCGTATATCAAAGCATGGGCAAGCCCGCCAAAAAGCGGCTGATCGAACCTTATGAAATGTGTCTCCACAAATCCAGCCTTTACGTGATCGGCGCAGCCAACGAGGTCGAAGATCCAGAGACGCGCGTGCGTGTCTGGAAATTGGATCGATTCGAGAAAGCAAAATTGCTCGATAGCAGATTCAAGCCCCCAGAAGACTTGGACCTCGACAATTTCTTCGGCAATACACTCAGCATCTTCCACGGCAATGACGACCCAAGAGATTTTGTAATTCGAGTCGATGCGGTTCATGCATCATCTATCTCCGAAGATCCGTGGCATCCTGAACAAGAGATCAAAAAACTCGAGAATGGCGATGTACAATTGACCATTCCCGATGTGACTCACGAACTTGAGATCATGCCACGACTTCTGGCGCTGGGGCATGAGGCAGAAATCCTCAAACCAGAAGAAATCCGCGACTCGATGGCGAAAGTTGCTCAAAACATGGTTGCGATGTACCAAAGGTAACAGGGACAAACAAAGTCCAATCACATCACCTAAAACATCACTCTACAGAAGCTGATCCATGAATACACTTGCGACCGTGAGAGCAACAAGCTTTTTGAAGTTTTCAATTGTGTTATTGATTGGTTTAGCGACAAACCAGACGATTGTTTTCTCCCAAACTTCAACTGCCAATGTAGCGGCAGGATCTATTGTGCTTAAATGGCGTGATCCCCCACTGGACAATCCGCTGCGCGGGTTGGTTCCGTACGCGTCTCAAATGCCATGGTTTCCCGATAGCAGTGACCAAACAGCGCAGGCCAATTTCGTCAATTCGATGGCCAAAGTGTTTCCACACTCCATTGAGTTCGCCTACTTCCCCATGGCGGAATTGATGACAGGCGATGGAGAATTTGACTGGACACCGGTGGAGAAAGTCTTGAATCAGACTTCCGGCAGAGGTTGCCAATGCACGTTTCGTGTTTATCTTGAATACCCGGGGAAGAAAAATGCCGTTCCTCAGTTCTTGATCGATGGCGGTCTAAAAGTACATCTTTGGAAAACCCAAGACGGCCAAATTCAGACGCCTGACTACGAAGACCCGCAACTTCGTCAAGCAATAATGACTTTCATCGCGGCCATGGGAGATAGATACGATGGAGATCCGCGCGTCGCCTGGCTGACCGTTGGGATGCTGGGATTGTGGGGCGAGTGGCATGACTATCCAAAGGGCGAGCTATTTGCCTCCAAGGAAGTTCAGATCGAAGTAATGGACGCATACGAAGCGGCCTTCAGGAAGACTAAGTTACACCTTCGGTATCCGGCGGGTGACCAAGACTATAGTCACGCTTCGAACGCTGAACGAGGGTTTGGCTACCACGATGACTCGTTCGCTTGGGCGACGATTCCAACCGCCAAGCCGGAGGACAGTTGGTTCTTCGGCAGTCTTTTGACGTCAGCCGGACCTGCAGCGGTCGACAAGTGGAAAACGAACCCGATTGGAGGTGAGATTCGACCAGAAACTTGGGGCTGCGTTTTTGAAGAGCCCGGATGCTGCCCCAAAGGTCAGGAATTTGCAAACTGCGTGCAGCACACCCACGTCAGTTGGCTGATGGACAGCGGGATGTTCCTGAAGCCGCCCTCCAAGAAGCTGATTGAAATGGCGGAACAGAAAACGGCTCCGATAGGGTATCGACTGACTTTTGAATCGGCCGCTTTGACATCTAAGGGTAAAAAACGAGTAGTTACTCTGACCGTCGGTAACCGAGGAGTCGCGCCGTTCTACTACCCCTGGAATGTCGAGACAGTTTTGCTCAATGAGCACAACAAATCCGTCGCCCAGATCACAAACAACTGGATGCTTCCCGAGGTAATGCCCGGAGACACTTCCATCTGGCGTTTATTGTTGCCCGATGACGCACCGAAGTTTCCGCGAATTGGAATTCGTGTTCCCAATCCAATGCTGGGTGGGTTCCCATTGCGGTTCGCCAACGAAGAGCAACTGCTCGAAGATGAAAAATGGATGGTGCTAGATTTCTCGCAACGCGCAGAGTGACCTCATTCGCCGCGCATCTCCACTCAATCATGTCCGCGATTGTAGTACAACTCGTAAAGTTGGTTCACATCAACGCCTTGACGCCAAGCTCTTGCGATTCGCCAGTTGTTGATGGTGGTGCGCACTACTCCATCACGTTCCCACCGCCGCACGTCGACATGAATCGGCCCGTCTAGCAGAAGTGGAGCGGAATCGCGGAAGCAACGTTGCGAGAACTCATAGTCCTCCATCAATGGTATCTCTGCAAATCCCCCAAGCTGTTCGAAGACGCTGCGCCGAACGAACATACCTTGGTCTCCGTAAACCAGTCGCAGGTTACGCGCACGAAAGGCGTTTCCAAACTCAATCAACCGATAGATCCATCGACTGCTTTGAAGTCTTTGCCTAAAGCCACCACCATGAAGATCGCCTTGCGACATTGCCGCGTTTATCTGCTGAAGTGCATTGTCAGGAAGCCAGTTATCTGCGTGCTGAAAAAGAAGGATCTCGCCACTTGCATGTGCAGCACCGAGATTAATTTGTTGCCCGCGTCCAGATACGCATGTAACGAGCTGGGCGTTGGTCTGCTGGGCAATCCTTGCAGTGTTATCATCACTGCCGCCATCAACGACAATCACTTCGAATGCACCTGCAGCCCAAGCCCTAGAGATGGCTGCTTTCATTATGCCAGACTCATTGAGTACGGGTATGATTACCGAAGTCCTCATTGCGCCCGTCAATGCGGCACCTGCTTATTTGTCAATTGTGCTGTCAGAGAATTGAGCGTCTGCGGTTCGAAAGATTGATGCTTGAGCGACGAAAGCTTCAACCGTTTCAACTGTCTGAATGCCTCGCAAGTAGCGTCGAACCCATTTGCCATCTTCCTGTTCAAACATGATCAGCTGAGGCAGTCCACGGGTGCCAATCAACTGCTGGGCAAGTTCTTTTTCTTGGTCAAGATCAACGGTCGCGTAATGAAAATCCTTGAAAGATTCTTTTCGCATCAACTCCGGAATAGTAGTCTGCTTCATTACCTGACATGGGGGGCACCAAGTTGCAGTAACCAAAACCAGCAACGGCTTATCGCCCGCTTGAGCATCTTGATAAGCTTCTCGGTAGGACTTGGCGGGCTTGGGCTTTTGAGCAACCACGTCAGAAGAGTAGATTTCTTGGTCGCCAAAGTGGTATCCGTAATCCTGCCCACTTACTTGGTTACCAACCAAACACAGTGTCGCCATCATAGCCAGTGCAATAGTCAATCTCATAGTCTTCTTCTTCCTTGACACAGTCCACTCCGGCGGGGGAGGCCAGGCTTGAACGACTGTTCCTACTTGATGTATCCCTACAGCCGGAAAGCCCGGCATCAATGTTGGCTCAATATTTGTGTGGCGACCTGATGAGTTAGTTCTTGAACCAGTTTATATATCGTCTCAATTGCAAGCAGAAGTTTGAACAAACATACAACCTGTGCGTCAAATTACGCTCGCACTTGCCTGTTACGTTAAAACGTGTTGGATATAGGGGAAACACGAACGGGCGGCGGGAACAATTTTTCCGAGAGCGCAAGATAACGGGAATCAACTAGCAAATTTCTATACCTGCATTTGTCTCGATTGGTTACTTCTAGAGGGAATAAATGTGAAAGGTTGCCGCTTGGATTCGATCTAACGGTCGTCGGTGTTGTTGGGATCGGAGTCTCGTTCTTGGTAAGACCAAAGCACTCTGAGGTAGCAACATTCACACCCACGACCAGCATTCGGGTGCTATAATTAGGTTTCGTCTCCTACTTTTCGTAGTCCAGCCTTTCCACCCCATGAATAAACTTCAAGTCGGCCTAATTGGACTGGGAGATCAGTGGAAGATGCGCCACGCACCAGCGCTGCGCGCTCTTTCAGATCGATTCGAGGTCAACGCCGTGTGTTGTGAGGTCGCAGAGAAATCTCGGCAAGTGGCGAACGAATTCGATGCAGTGGCGACCGATGGATTCCGAGCATTGATCGATCGAGATGATGTTCATGCAGTATTAGCCCTGTCGCCGCAGTGGTATGGACCGCTTCCGATTGAAGTGGCCTGCCAGCAGGGAAAAGCTGTATATAGCTCGGCCGCACTAGACGTGACGCCTGAGCAGGCCGACTCCATTCACCAGCAAATTCGAGATTCGGGCATTCCATTCATGGCCGAATTGCCTAGAAGATACGCTCCAGCAACTATTAGATTGAAAGAACTAATCGCTACGAGACTGGGTAAGCCGCGACTCATGTTTTGCCATCAACGCCTCCCGGTCGAAGACCAGAACGACCGTTTACGACGAGGCCAGCATTGCCCAGTGGTATGGCGAAACATGATGGAATTGATCGACTGGTGCCGCTATTTAGTGGGGGCGGACCCAACTTCGATTGTCAGTGCGGCTCATGGAACCCCCTCTGGAGGACTGGCCACGTTTTATCAAATGGCCAGCCTCGAGTTTCCCCCACATTGCTCGAAGGCGAAAACCACTGAGGCTTCTCGGACCGCCGAATGTCCGATGGTCCAACTGAGCATTGGGCACTACATCCCAGAACGCTGGCAGGATGCGCTCTCCTTTCGTCGTCCGGCGTCTTTGCAGGTTTGCTGCGAAAACGGCATGGCGTTCATCGATTTACCTTCGAGCCTGATTTGGTTCGATGATGCTGGACAGCACACTGAATCACTTGACTCCGAACGCGCTGTGGGCGAAATGATGCTGGACCGTTTTCAGCGATTGGTGACAGGTGGAATACCTTACGGAACCGACGCAAGCGATGCGTACCGAGCCATGAAAATCGCCGTGGGAGCCCACGAGAGCGTCAAATCCGGCGACCGATACAAGCTAGACTTTGACGATTAAATTGAACTACAGCACTCCTGTGAAAGTGCGAGCACCTAACCGCGTCAACCAAAATAAGAATTTGGAAGCTATCCGTAGAGAATTTCCTTCTCTGGCATCTTAGTAGCCTCGGGATCAAACTTTTTCAGACGCAGCAACTGCAACCCCACCAACGAAACGTAGTAGGGATTCAGAAGTACATAACGCCGCCAAAGCCGCTTCGGCTCACGCGTCAAACGATAGAACCACTCAAGTCCCAATCGTTGCAGAAACGGAGGAGCCTGTGCGAGTTCGCCAGCGTGGAAGTTGAAAGCGGCGCCCACCGCCAAAACGGGCATCTTGACATGATCCTTGAATTCGTACGCCCAAACTTCTTGACGAGGGCAGCCAAGGCCGACCATCGTGATGCCGGCTCCACTTGCGTTAATGGCGTCGATGATCTCTTGCTTTTCTTCGGCCGACACAGTGCGAAACTTGCTAGCCAATTTCCCAGCAATACTTAGCTTGGGAAACTTCTTCATCAACTGCGACTCGAGCGTATCGAGCAGCTCCTGTTTGCCGCCAAACAAGAAAATCGAGACACCTTTCTCGGCAGCTTTTCTACATGTCTCTAACATCAGATTTGGGCCGTAGACTCGGTCCTTTAGCTTGCAACCGTGCAACAGATTCAATGCCCAGCGCACCGGCTGACCATCAGGAACGATCAACTCCAATTGATTCAAGCGGTGTCGATGTGCGCTATCCATTACGCCAGTCATCACACCATGGACGGCCAAAGCCGACACGCCTAGTGGACGACGGTCCTTGGCGGCATCAATAATTTTTTCAACAGCAGACTCGTAGTCTACCGCACACACATTGACACCAATCACGTTGTGCTTGCCTCTATCAATCATCGATCAAAAATCCAGAATAAAGTGACTGCATCAGAAGAACTTGAAAATTAGGCAACTGGTTCTTCCCAACGAGTTGTGTTGTGTTCGTAGATTTCAATGAGAATCTTCTTTACGTTCTTGGTCAATTTCCAATCGGGATAATGCGACTGGAACTTGCTAACGTCACTTACGTACCAGATATGATCGCCCATGCGATTGTCTTCCTTGTAAGTGTGCTCAAGCTTCCGTCCAGTAATCTCCTCGCACATCTGAATCGCTTCCAACATCGAACAGTTACTGAAACGGCTACCACCAATATTGTAGACCTCACCCGACCTCGGGGATCTATAAAAATGATCGAACGCCTGAATCAGATCGTAGCTGTGAATATTGTCCCTAACCTGTTTTCCCTTGTACCCAAACACCGTGTAAGGAGAACCAGACATAGTGCATTTCATAAGGTACGCGAGAAAGCCGTGCAATTGAGTTCCGCTGTGGTTCGGGCCAGTCAGACAGCCTCCACGAAAGGCGGCTGTTTTCATGTCGAAATACTTGCCGTACTCCTGAACCAGCACATCGGCAGCAACTTTCGAGGCACCGAATAAACTATGCATGCAACTATCGATTGACATGCTTTCAGGAATTCCGTCATTGAACTCGTGTGACGGATCAATTTCCCAACGCAGTTCCTTCTCGATCAATGGAAGACGGTTTGGCGTGTCTCCATAGACCTTATTAGTCGAGGTGAATATGAAAACCGCCTCCGGAGCATGCAGTCGAGTGTTCTCAAGAAGATTCAAAGTACCGTTTGCATTAACGGTAAAGTCTTTCTTGGGGTCACGTGCAGCCCAATCATGGGAAGGCTGCGCGGCGGTATGAACAATTAACTTGATGTCCGTGTTGTACTTTCCGAACAAGGTGTCCATCATGTCATCGTCGCGAATGTCGCCGTTGACGTGAACATAGGAATCACCCAACTCTTTCTTCAGCTGATTCTGCTGCCAAAGCGTCGATGCTTCGGACCCGAAAAATTCGGCACGCATGTCGTTGTCGATACCGACAACGGTCAAACCCTGTTTGGCAAAATGACGGGATGCTTCAGAACCAATAAGGCCAGCTGAACCTGTAACAATTGCGATGCTCATAGTAATACTATTTTCTTGGCGGTGGGATAGTAAGGCTGTCATGTTGCGATTTGGAGTCGCGTCGCGATGTGGAAATGATTTCGCGAACTCAAATGCCAGAAAATTTTCTTGGCGATAGCCCGAAGCAAACATCAACAGTTGAGTTGATTTACATTTGGCATTTTAGTTCGACTCCATTTCTCGTCAATCAACTTCGCAAAGAGAATAACTACCATACAAGGAAACTGAGCCCCACTCTCTGGCGCGATTCTAGGCAGGAGTCCATAAAAGGGGTGAGATAGTTAAGCGCCCCAGTGCCCCGTCTGCTGAGCTAGACAACCTTATAAGGCGTTGGTAACAGTCAGTCCTCCGTAAGTGAATTTCGATAACAATAATCTTCGGCGAGATGTATTCCATAGGGTCGATCGAAGTGGGCGTAGGACCGGCATAACCGGAATAAATTGAAATGGCTTTAACGTTCATTCTGTTTCTTCCCACGGTTCCGAAAAATCCGCCTATTCCCAATATGATTTAGGGAGCGCTCATCTGGGTCGATACGAATACTCAGGATGAGACACGTGTCACATGTACATTTTGTCCCAGCAATTCGCTGGATCGCAAATGTTGTCAACCCATTGAGATGATTCACCTAGCCACCGGACAGATCCATGAAGCGCCTACAACCCACCATTCTGGTGGTATTGATCTTGGCAGCCCATTCCGTTCAAGCTCAAACAGACGCACCCCCCTATCGTTCTTCAGACGCCTCGGTGTACACGGACATCGTTGGAGAGTTTGAATCTAATGATGACTGGATCGTACAGCCGGATGAGGAACCTAGCACCATTTCCCCGCCGTCAACCTCCAATCAACTACCCCAAGCAGCCGCTGGACTTGAGAACGTAGAGATCTTCGGCACACGGCCCTCGCCGCACCCCGTCCCTGCGTGGCGTCGAACCGCTTCTGGCCAACTATGGGAAGCACCCGCGAAGACCGACGACCGTTGGTACGACGGCCCCCTCCGATTACAGATCGGACTCGATTATCTATTTTTCAGTCGAGGTGCAGCAGCCGACAATTTCTTTGCCTCCAACGACATTGGGGACACGTTCAGCTTGGCTGACATCGATCCTGGACACGAAACGACGCTAAGGTACCGGTTCTTGATCGCTAACGACGGAGGCACCGGATTTGAAATAACAGGATACGAATTCGAAGAGTTCAATGGATCGTTGGCACTTGAAGGCGAAGGCATCACGCCTCAATTCTTCGGTGGAATCCCAGCTGACCCAGCAGACGCTTACGTAGCGAACTATAAGTCTAGATTGACAAACATCGAGGCAAACGCTTGGCGCCGAAGTGGTGAGCGACTTAAGTTAGGACTCGGTCTGCGACACTTCAAGCTCGAAGAAGAATTCGACATCGAGATTTCTGCAGATCAAAGTTCAACTGGCACAACCACCGGAACTTCGGAGAACGGTTTCTTTTCTGACACGGAAAACAAGATTTTTGGGGCGCAGTTAATGGCTAGGGTCTACCGACCGGTCACCAACAAAGTATACCTCGAAGGCGGAGTAAACGGCGGTTATGGATTCAACCGAATCACAACGGACTCCGACACGGCCAACATCGATAGTCACACAGAGGAGAATACTGGCACGGGATTCTTCAGCTTCAATGGAGGAGTGACGCTTCGCCCGATGGACGGCCTGAGCCTCCGCGCAGGATACGAGGGGCTGCTGTTAACCGATGTCGCTCTTAGCCCAGACCAGAGCCAGTCGATTAACGCTTTCAGCGGGACCGGAGAGATTCAAACCGGCGAACTCTATTTTGGCGGAGCCTACTTTGGAGGGACGATCAGTTTCTGATCAAGTGGTCAGCGAAGTAGGTGCAGGACAATCCCAACACCTACCAATTAGCATGGCCATTAAGACACCAAGAAACGCGCCGGCGATGGTGTCTGAGACGTAGTGTGATTGAGCAAACAGACGCTGTGCTGCTACCAGTGTGGCGAAGCTCCAAAACAGAAATCGACCTTTTGGATACATCTGGCTCAAACACCACGCCAGCGAACAGGCCGTAGCCGTGTGCCCAGAGGGAAACGAATGGAGCGCGTCGTGAAAGAATCCATGCGAGGCATCAATTGAGTTTGGTGAAAAATTGCCCGACCACTGAAATCCGATCATACTTTGCCATTCAGAGGCATCCCCCACCAACGCTTGCAGCTTCGACGGGCGAATACGAATCAAACATGGTTTAAGGCAGACCACGGCCAGCCCTGCGAGAAACCCGCTGGCAAGGACTTTGATCGATCTACCGGCACCATCGGAATCTAGTGCACGTACGAGCAAAGCGACGACAACGACGCCTGTACCATGTCCAAAGATCTCAAACAGCGCGATTAGCTTTTTAACATCACCTGGCAGACCATCATGGCAGAAAAAACTGATTGCAAATGCGTCGATTCCTGACGCCGCACAGGCAACAGCCAAGACGGCCAGTAGTCCGATAGCAGCGCAACGCATGAAGCGTTTCTTTGTTGATGAAGTGGCCATTTCCCATACGATATCAACCCAAACGCCCCCACGCCACGTCAGATTGCAATTGACCGGCAACCAGGCAATCTTTATCGTCCGGCCAAATCAACACGCATATTTCAATGGAAAAACGTGCGCGCTGTCTTAGGCGTCCGTTCTCCCACGCTCCAATCTGCATGACTCAATGAACCAGCATTTCAAAAAAGTTTCGATCGTCATAACGGCAGAGCAGAATTCCGCTGCACAACTCGCCACATTGGCAACAAGAACAGCAGAAGAGAATCGTTGGAGCGCTGAGTTCCTGCACGTTGACCCTAGCGTATCAGCCGCCGCAAACACAACTTCCAGATTTCAAACGTGTACTAATCTAAAGGACGCGTTGAGGAAATCGGAGCACAATACGATTATCGTTCTTGACGATAACGCCTTAATCGACGCTGACCAATGGCGTTGGGCCGAGAAACAGCTTGACCAAGCGCCCATCCAGTGCATTTACTGGCCCGGTGAGGCGCCAGCTCGTCGTCTAACCAAACTACTGATTTGGCTCTTCAGTATGTTGTCTCGACTACTGTTCAAACAGCCTGTCTCGGCACTGATGCCAACCGCAATCTTCATAGACAACCAAACAACTACGATCGACGCAATTGTCGATTCCACATTGCGGCTAACTAACACAAATAATTCGACATGGAAAATCGTCTCTGCGATTCGGCTTGACGCTTGTATCCAGACTCAGTTTCACCCTGCATCTCCAGCGTTTCCGTTGCAACGCCAACTTAGCCCCGATTTGCATCGACCAGTAAAAATCAATTCCAGCACCGTAAAATCGGCTTTCACTGAAAGTGTCCAATTCTGGTTTCGCGACACAATGTTCCCCAGTCTTGGAGGAAACTATCAAAGCAGTCGCTCAATGGGTTCCAGTGTAAAGCTCAAACGTGTTGTTGCTTGGTGCATTCTCCTAATGACTGGCGCTGCAGTACTCGGCAGCCAGCTTTCCTACCCGCTGTTTGAACCTGACGAAACACGTAACGCACAGATTGCCTTAAACATTCTTGAGAACAACCAGTGGATGGCCTTGGAGCTAAACCAAACTCACTATTGGGATAAGCCACCCTTGATGGCGTGGGCAACAGCAGTCAGCTACAAGACACTCGGCATCAACCAAGTAACGTCCCGTCTTCCGGGCGTAATGATGATTATGGCCTGTGTTGTCGTAGTCCTTTTCGCTGGCAAACGAATTGTTGGATTTCGTGCCGCGTGGATTGGAGCGATGCTTACACTGCTAAGCTGCGGCGTCCCCTTTACCGGTCGCTACCTAACGATGGACAGTGCATTGACTCTGTTTGCGACAGCCACACTTTTAAGTGTTTATACGGGAAGTTTTGACGGACGTTTTCGCAAGGCATGGTGGATTGCGGCCGGAATATTTACGGGATTGGGCCTGCTCTCCAAAGGTCCAGTGATGCTGGCGATCTGTCTTCCGCCAGTAATCTTTTTCTCGTGGTTAACCGGAACTCCCATCTTCAACAAAACTCGCAGAGTCGCGTATTGGGCAATTCCCTGCTTATTGGTCGCAGGGCCGTGGTTCATCGGCACCATGATTGCGACGCCTGAGTTCCTAGCCCACTTCATCTGGAAGCACAACGTGATGAGATTCACCACGGCCTTCAATCACCAGCAACCGTTTTGGTTCTACGTGCCGGTGATCTTGGTCGTAATGTTTCCGGCGTCGCAACTGCTGTGGACCGCATTAAATTTTCTCGGGACACGAAAACCAGAAGTCCGCCGACAGCGCACACAGGCACACGGCTATCTACTGATTGTTCCGCTCTGGCTGTTCCTGTTCTTCTCGTTATCCCAAGCGAAGTTACCGACCTACATCCTCCCTGCCGTTCCAACGCTGTGCCTGCTGTTGGCTGCAATTCTGGATGTCAATATCTTCAAACCTTTGGAATCGGAAGCTGCTTCGCTTAACTTAACGTCACGATCATGGTTCAATTTCCGAACCGACGCTCTGTCAACATATTATCGGCGACTTCCAGTCAGGCTTGGGTTGAATATGGCATTCTGGATCGTAGTCATCAGCACGATCATGCTGTACGCGTTACCGTCGTCAACTGTATCAGAGACATTGATGGGATGGTCAGTCGCCTTGACCGTACTATTGACGACCATCGCATGCCATCGTCGGTCTCATCCCGTAATATCTTGGTCCGCCAACTGCCTACTGGCCCTATTTCTCTCTTCTTTGATCACGCACCGGATCGTTCCAGCAGTGTCGCAACAACGGTCGATTCAGAATGCTGTTGCCCAGATGAAACAGCAACCTGAATTTTCAGAATCGCAAGTCGTGTACTTCGCCCGTGACAATTTCGCATCGCAGGTTCTGTTGGGGGATCTGCCTATCAAACATTTCCCGGAAACAGAGACCTTCAAAGCAGCAAAATATCTAGAGGCGAATCCCACTTCAATTTTGGTTTCCACACCAGACCACATTGAGGAGCTACGCAAGACACTTGATTGGAACATACGCATTTCAAAACATGAATCAGCCAGGCATGTCTATCTAACGTCACATACTGAACCAGCAACCCCACGTGTGGCCGACCGGGCTGAAAGAGACAAATTCTAACTCGCACGATACGGTTAGCCTAATCTTCGAGTTTTAGAAGAAACGCCATCATCTGTTGGCCTGCCATTTTCACAGTGAACTGCTTGCCCGGCTCAACCTCAACACGCTCTTCGTTCACCATCCGTACGGGATCTAGCGGAGTCTCAACATGCGTCACGCTCTGAACGCTTGCCAGCCCTTTGATTTTAACGACAGCGCCACGTGGTTCATTCGCAACATTCCACAAACGTAGCACGATCTTGCGCGGTTCGTTTGGGCTTGAATCCTCCGCCGGCTTCAACGCCCACAGCATCACTGAGTTCGGCAAGTCCTTCTCCCGTTGGCCAACCTCTACCAAAGGCTCAAGCCGTATCTGTGAATGATCCGACTTCTGCTGCAACTCTCCCTGCAGCTGTATCGCCACTAACGGATTAGTTCTTTCCAGCGCCCACTTCATGGGTTCACGACGATTCGTATTTACGCGATTTACTCCAATAGAAAAGCGCTGAACAAAATTTGTGTCTCCGTTCTGGTGGCGAATGCCAAGGTTCGGTCCGTCAATCTGCCCGCCAATCAGGAAACGCACGCGCGAGTGTTCCGTATCGAGAACGCGCGGCGTACTATCACCAAACTTAAAAAAGCAGCAATCAAGATTACTTATCGTTACTTCTGCGGTCTCACCTGCAAGGTTGACGTAGTGGCCGGCCGTCAACCAATCGTAGCGAGCGTTACGATTAGCATAGTGCCCACCTTTAGACTTTGTTTGGCCTTTGAGTATCGCGCCGACTTCCTCGTGGTGCATCTGAAAGTCATTGGCATACGCAAAATCAAACTCCCAAGATATCGTATTAGAAAAATTCTCCACTATGTGATTCTCGATATCAATCCAATCGTTCTCTCCGGCCAAAGACACTTTTACCGAACGGGCAATTGGCTGACCAAATGTAATTGTCACCGAATTGGGTGCAGTCTTGCGAATGGACGAAACGTTGAGTGGCACTTGCGAAACAGATTTTTCATCCACCAAAACGTTTAGACCACAAGGACCGGCCAACTCACGACCAAGCACTTTCGAATACAGCCCGGAAATTCGCCCACCAGAAATGGTGACACGCAACTTCTGGTTCTCCAATACGACTTGCCCATCCTGCTGGACAGTCTCCACGTCAACATCGGGCTTGGGCACAGTGCCCTGTTTGACCACGATCACTTTAAATCCCGTTGCAGGAATTGAGTCGACTTCAACCTCGAGCCAACGAGCTATATCGGGCTTTCGACGCCACGCCAGCGAGCGGCCAGACTTTTGTTCGACAACATCGATAATCTGTTCATCGGAA
Source organism: uncultured Pirellulaceae bacterium (assembly GCA_964503675.1). Lineage (GTDB taxonomy): Bacteria > Planctomycetota > Planctomycetia > Pirellulales > Pirellulaceae > Mariniblastus. The sequence goes on from CAZDBE010000027.1 coordinate 22,544, forward strand.
ACTGCCATTTCAACGATACCCGATCGCACATGCCCAAGCGGATTGAATACTGCAAAGGACTGTGTTCTCGATTTTGAGTTACCATTTGAACCGGGGGCTTCACTGGCGACTGGAACCAGCCTACCGATCGTGGTAATCCCATCGGCATACAGTTTGTCGACGTAACCCGAGATCTGATCCGCCAATTTTTTCTGCCACGCCGCGCGCTTTTGCCTCAGCTCTTCGGTGGAATCGGCAGTCCAATCGTGCTCCCAATATAACCCGAGGTTTAGGTGCGCTTGATCACGTTGTTGTTTTCTTTGAACCCAGAAGGTTGGATCCTCTTTGGCTACTATGATGCTAATGGCTTCGGCTGCCCTTAGCCTCTCGACGGATCGCCTGACGCGTGCGGTTTGTTCGGCCATCGAAGCGCACAACACGTCCCACTCGTTACCGTAAGCCTGTGATTCCACGGGAATCTGTCCACCGTGCTGTCTCTCGAAAGCGCGAAAGTAATCTTCCATGTTAGAGACCACTACTTTATGGCGCTCGTTTGTCAGAGTCCGTGCATCTCGGGGAAAGCGAGCGGAGAGCGTTTTAAAATCGTCCCATCCGTAACCAAACAGACCAAACGTCTGCCACGGGTGTCGTTTTTGAAAGGCTTTATTCTGCTTGATGAACGCGACCGCTTCCTTTGGCTTTCTCGCCTCGGCGTATCCTCCGAGCGACTCGTTGCTGTCGCCTAAGGAATACCACTTCATTAAAATCCGGCTGCCGTCGAGCCCCTGCCACCAGTACACTTCGTGGTCACGGCGTTGAAAATCAGGGTAGGGCATCTTCGTCGCGCATCCACAAATGCCCTTCCAAGAATACCGCGCTCCGGCGCCAGCCCACAACGCTCCGAGTCCTTGAGGCAGTGTTTGGTTTTCCATCGCGACGGCCATGGGGAATCGCACGCCAAACCGGCGCTCCAGATCACCCGCATAGTACATCCCGCGCAGAACAGCTTCGGCGGGTTGAGCGCCATAAGTTGAAACCAATGCGTTGAGCGGACAGGAAATGTGTCCGTCCGCCACCCGATTCATCAGCTTCCCAAATTCTGCGGCTGATCTATTGTGCTCGTACTCCCACAGCCACAGCGTACCGTCACAATTCCATCGCGTCTGAAACGATTCCGGCTCGTTCTGCGTTTTGTCGATTTGGCCAAGGTAATAGTCCAGCGTTTCGATAAACGCGGCGCGGTATTGTACGTCATCAGCCGTCCAGAAATAATCCGTATGATCATCGGGGGCTAGATAGATCGTCTTATGGGCCTCCTGCACAGCAAGGGCACTGCGGCCGAGACACGCTAGGTAGGCAATGAATACAATTGCGGAGACGGCTTTCATTGCTTTGCTCTACCTATTTATCCAGTCTCTGCTTTTTACAATATCGAGCCTGGCTGATAGGCAATTGCTTCGTCCGAAAATCCTGACGACACAGATTTAACGCGCCCAACAAAGTTCTCAATTTGCTCAAGTGCCGCGCCAGCGTTACGACGACCTGATTCAAGAATCGATTTTAACTGCGCATCATCCAGGGGAATGTCGGGATCATCCTTCAATCGGTCTAGCAAGTTATTGTGAGAGACCTTTCCACTGCGGAGATCTGCAACTGTCTCAACCGCCTGTTTTTTGATCGCCTTGTGAGCCGTCTCACGTCCGACGCCGGCCTTCACGGCTTCCATCATAATCGTCGTCGTCATCAGAAACGGTAGGTAATGGTCGTTCTCGGCTTCAATGACAGAATCGTAAACGTCCATCTGACCTAGAATCGTGAGAAACGTTTCGTACAGTCCGTCGATTGCAAAAAATGCGTCCGGCAACATCACCCGTCGGACCACCGAACAAGAAACGTCGCCTTCGTTCCACTGATCACCCGCCAACCCGGCTCCCATCGCTAGGTATCCTTTAAGGATCACATGCAAACCGTTGACGCGCTCGCAAGAACGTGAATTCATTTTGTGAGGCATCGCACTGGAACCGGTCTGGCCGGGAGCAAATCCTTCGCTGGCTGTCTCGTGTCCCGCCATCAACCGCAGCGTCTTGCAAAACGAGGACGGGGCTGACGCCAAATCGGTCAGCGCGCTAACCGTCGCCATGTCCAGCGACCGGGGATATACCTGTCCCACGCTCACGCAATACGATGGCATTCCAAGGAACTCAACGATTTTCTCTTCCAGCGCGATCACTTTGCTGGCATCACCATCGAAAAGCGAAATCGTATCCATTTGGGTTCCAACGGCGCCTTTGAGTCCCCGCACGGGATATGTCTTGGCGAGCGATTCCAGACGTTGGTAGGCACCTAGCAACTCTTCCCCAAACATGGCAATGCGTTTGCCAAATGTGGTGGGCTGGGCGGCAACGTTGTGTGTTCGGGCGGTAATAATGACGTTCTTCCAACGCGTGGAAAGCTCGGATAGCCGTGCCAAGATAGCCGCCGTTCGTTCGCGTACGACACCCAACGAGCGGTAGATTTGTAGCTGTTCCACATTCTCGGTCAGATCACGGGACGTCATCCCTTTGTGAATATGCTCATGGCCCGCCAAATCGTTGAATTCCTCGATACGGGCTTTGACGTCGTGGCGAGTGACACGTTCACGATCCGCGATCGACGCCAGATTGATTTTGTCGATGACTTTTTCGTAGTCCAAGATCGCAGCATCAGGAATCTCGAGGCCCAGAGACTGCTGAGCTTTCATAACGGAGATCCAGAACTCGCGTTCAAGTTTAACTCGGCCTTCGGCGGACCAGATTTCGGTAATTGCGGTCGAAGCGTATCGCTCTGCCAGAACATTGGGGATCATAAGTGTCGCGTTGTCGGAAAATTGGCACATGAGGTTTTTGAAAACGCTCAGGATACCAAATTTTTGGCAACAATTCGTGCCCCCTAAACGTTCTTCTGGCGCGGCTCCTGAACAGCAAAGATTGCGATCTGCAACGATTTTTTACGGCTTTCTAATGGAGAATACGTATCAAACTCGCTTTACGCGACCGCCCCAATTTCGGTACCATATTGGAGGAAGGGTGGGGTCGTCCTGATTGTTCTTTGTTTCGGGACATCGCAGACGACTGGCACCCGGTTTCTTCTGAATGACGATACTTCTTCAGGGGACTGGTAAATCAACAAGGAGAGTTCAGTGGTTCTGCGAAAAATCGCAATTCTATACATCGTCACACTTTTCGTTTTTTCCTCTGAAATAGTAATTAGCCAAGAAGCCCCGGCTGCTCAGGAAGCTCCTCGCAGTGAGACTTTCCTACCAGCCGACACGCGCGCTTGGATCTCCATCCCCAGCACAAAAGCACTCGGCGAACATCTTGAGCGAAGCCAGTTTGGCCAGCTAACGCGCGACCCGGCGCTTCAGCCGTTTGTAGACAACGCCAAGGAACGCATCCGTACTTGGCTTGAGAGTAAGAAACTTGGCTTCGAAGTCAGCCTAGATCAATTTGAAAAAATCAACGCTGGTGAAGTCTGCGTTGCCGGAATACTGCCAGAAGTGGCAGGTCAAGAAGCCGTCACTGGCTCGCATGGCGTCGTGCTGATGGCGGACGTCAGCAAAGACCTTGCCGCCGCTAAGAAGCTGCTTGTTGAAATTGAAGGAGAGCAAAAACGCCAGGGAGCGATGAAGTTGGGTGACGTTGAGATCAATGGAATCCAAGTTGGCAAATGGGAGTTTGCAAAGAAGCGAAAATGGGCCAAACGCAAACGCATCTCCCTTCAAGCTATCGTTGGAAACTGGATGCTGGTTTCAAACAACGAGCGAATATTCCGCTCGGTACTTCGCCGCATCATCAATCTCGACCCGCAAGAAAATGGAAACCTTGCCAGTCAGCCATCTTTCCAGTTAGCGATGGAAGGATGTAAGCTGCCCAACGGATCGGCAGATGACGTGCGTTGGTTCCTAGAACCGTTTGGCTGGTTCAAGCTCGCCCGTGCGATTGAGATTGAAAACGAACCCGTCAAAAAGATGGAAGACAACTGGCCGGCCGTTCTCGCCCGCAACGGGATGCGTGCAATCCACTCTGTTGGCGGCACAGTGTCCGTGGCGACCGCAGATCAGGAAGCTTTGTTCCGCATCTTTGTGTCGGCTCCCAAAGACAAAGTGCGTGACGAGGCAGAGCGGCGCATGCTTGAAATACTCGACTTTGGCCCAGCTCCCGGCACAACCAATACCCCCCCAGCTTGGGTTCCCAGCAGTGTCTCAGGCTCGTTAACCGGCCAATGGAATTTTTCAAAAGCACTCAACAATGTCGGCCCAATCGTAGATGGGTTTATGAAGGAAGAGGGCGCTTTCAAGGGATTGCTGGACACGATCAAGGATGAACCAGACTTTCGCGTAGACATCCCCAAATTGATTGGGCAACTGGACAATCAATTGACGGTAATTTCTGCCGTCCAAAAACCCCTAGACGAAGCGAGCGAGAAACTAGCAGTGGGCCTTAAGCTCAAACCAGGACTCACCCCTGAACAGCAAGCAGAAATGCTTGACAGCATTGGTCGCGCTGTACGCGGCAAAGAACTCATGCTCGGTGGAATAAAAGCCATCGAGGACGATCGTACTGAAGAATCTGACGACTTAGACTTTCAAGACGATGATCTTGTGTTTGACGAAGACGAAGACGAAAAATTTGGTGATGGCGACGCCCAAGAAAATCAATTTGCCCTATTTGACAAGAAGTACATCTCGATCGCCAAGAACACTCTGTTTATCTGCAACGACAAAAAGTATCTCAGACGGCTGCTGACATCATCGGACAAGAAACCTTTGACGGGAAAGTCGGACTATATTCGGATGGAAGAAATGTTAAAAACCCTTTCCAATCCCGCGAACGTGTCCTCACAACGTTTTGGACGAATCGACAAGATCCTCGAAGTGAACTACGCGATGCTACAGAGGGGCGAGCTGGCCAATTCTAAATCAATCATTGGAAGACTGGTCAATAAATTACTGGCCGACAACGTAGAAGAAGGTAACCCCCAAACGAAATTGGACATTCAGAAGTTGCCTGCCGACTACAAAGAGATCGCTAAATTCCTCGGCACCGTAGGATGGGTCATGGAGAACGAAACAAGCGGTTGGCGCTTGACAGGATGTGTGCTGAAAAAAGAGTAAGCGTCTTCAGTCACTCCACTACAACCACACTATGCAGCTCTAAGAATTGCCTTCCCCTTGGTCAACATTACCTACTTGTTTGACGAGTGCAGTCGCCTAACGACTATTGCTGAAATTCTACTTTCTCGGTGATGTCGACGACGTCTAATTTCTTTGACGTTCCATCTGGCCAACGCACCTCGACATCAGTAACTTTGATACCGCCCGGCAAAGCAATGTTCAGCAGCCGTGCCGACTGAGAAAGGTAACCGCTGCCTGAGGCGACTTCCACGCTTCTACGGGTACCGTCACTAAAATTGACGTCGATTCTTGCGCCGGCGGCAAGCGTGTTCCCGCTTTTACCGCGCAGTTGAATACGCAAGACCTTTCGTTCGCTGCTTCGTTGCTCGAACGCGACGAGTGATTCATCGTTGACTCCTGCAACAAGGTCTAGCAGTCCGTCACTGTTAAGATCGACCGTAGTCAGGCTCTTGGCATCGCCTCCGACATAAAGGCCACTTTCACGCGGAGGCATCGCCGCAAACGTTCCATCGCCGTTGCCCTGCAGCAATACGCTCACACCACCGGCCATGCGGCCCGTTTCTGCCTGTGGACTGTAAAAATTCTGCACGGCATACAAATCTGCATAGC
>CAZDBE010000028.1:0-2238 GCA_964503675.1 uncultured Pirellulaceae bacterium
ACGTAGGTCTTACCAACGTCTGTGTCGGTTCCGGTCACGAAGAGGCCACGCGGAGGAATTTTCTGCATTTATGTTTTCTCAGGTACGAGGTAGGATCGGATCACTAGAGTCGCCTTTCGCTCTGTGAAAGTGTGTTTGCAGCGCTCTTTCGCGGAGCGGAAGGCGAGGTTGCATCGACCAAAAAAGAGCGATGAATACTTAAGGAAACCATGACTGCTCCCGCTCCACAACAATCGCAAACCGTCACCGTCGCAGCCGTTCAATTAAACTGCACTGACAACGCTGTTGAAAATGTAGACCGCGCAATCGAGCAAATCAAATTGGCTGCCGCCAAAGGTGCGCGGTTGATTTGCTTGCAAGAATTGTTCACCAGCCCGTACTTCTGTCAATCGGAGGATCACGACCAGTTCGCATGGGCCGAGTCCATTCCGGGGCCTTCTACGAATCGATTATGCAAAGTCGCTCAAGAAGAAAACGTCGTAATCGTGGCAGGTCTGTTCGAACGCCGGGCAGCCGGGCTATTTCACAACACGGCCGTCGTAATTGAAAGTGATGGAAGTATTGCGGGCATCTATAGAAAAATGCACATCCCCGACGATCCCTACTTTTACGAAAAATTCTATTTCACGCCGGGCGACACTGGCTTCTGTAGCTTCGAAACTTCCATCGGAAAAGTCGGCGTTTGCATCTGCTGGGATCAGTGGTTCCCCGAAGCAGCCCGACTAACGGCGTTAACAGGTGCTGATTTTTTGGTTTACCCTACGGCGATCGGATGGCAAGCACCAGAGAAAGCCCAGTTTGGTGAAAGCCAACGGAATGCTTGGCAAACCATGATGCGCTCCCATGCAATCGCCAACGGGATCTATGTGATTGCGCCAAATCGTGTTGGGATCGAGGACCATGTTGAGTTCTGGGGATCTTCGTTCGTCGCTGACCCTTACGGCAATATGATCTGTACCGCCGGCGAGAAACCTGAAACGCTGATCACAGAATGTGACTTGAGCCTGATCGAGACTGCACGCACACATTGGCCGTTCCTGCGCGACCGCCGCATCGATGCCTATGATGGATTGACGAAGCGTTACTTGGATTCTTAGGTGAGCACCAAGGCAGAGGCTTCGAGTTATCGAAAATAAAGAGCGTATACAATACCCGCTGCCAGCGCGTAGCCCGACCAGCGCCATTTCCAATTCCACAAAAAGAATCCAGGAATGGTTGCGACGGCCGCCAAGAAGAACGGCAAACGCTGCCAGAAAAATCGCTGCAGTGAAAAACCATCACCCGATGGTTCGGCGTAAAAGAAGGCACCAACCTCGAAAACAAGGTAAAAGGTTACAACCAAACTTAGTAGCAAGACTTCTAAGTACGGGATTACTACCCTGTACACTCTGGTGTCGCGACGCAGTAAATGAAAGGCATGCATGGCTCCGGAAATGCATGGCACTAAACAGATGAATGCCGAAATCGCCAGCCCACTCCAGAGCGCTTTGGGGACCATCATACATAGATTCGCCGAAACCATGCCGCCAAAATAGGTCGCCCGATCAGCCGGATCCTTCGCCTGCAAATCTGGAAACCGGTTGAGGATTTCGTCAACCACAACTTTCCGCTGTTCGCCTTCGAGCAGACTTGCCTGAGCCATCACAGCCAAGTCCTTAGAAAGGGTTTTATCTGAAACTGCCCACATTGAGATGATGCCAATCGAAAAGGCAAATGACGTGATGGTCATTAGTAAACCAGCAACCAGCGCGATCGCCAAAGCCTGCTGGCGAGTCTTGGGGCGTGTCAGAACAACCAATATCAATCCCAAAAGAAGCAAGATCAATGGAGCGACTAAGGTAATGGGCCGCGAAATGTAACTCGGCACATTGGCGAACCACAAATCGGTACGCTCTATGCTGGGCATCGCAAGATACAAGTCTTGCATATCAAGATCCTTGCTGGGGCCGAAGTTTCTGGCTGCTCCTTGGAACAGTGCTCCGAGACCAAGGAATAAACCTGCTGCTGCTCCGATGCCCGCAGCCCCAACGACCGAACGGATGTTGTTATAGAAAACGGTCGTTACCACCGAAGCAATCGAAGGTGGCTTGACCGATACAGGTTTACCATCAAGCCACTGCCTCAGATCATCAGCAAGTGCACCGGCCGAGGAATAACGCAAATTTGGATCGCGTTGCAGACACTTCATACAAATCAAATCAAGATTCCGATCGATCTTTCGGTTCACTTCGCGTGGAG
>CAZDBE010000028.1:2338-14504 GCA_964503675.1 uncultured Pirellulaceae bacterium
CCGCCATCATTGAGCAAAATATTGGCAGGCTTCAAATCACGATGTAGAACACCGCGCTGGTGAGCGTAGTGAACAGCGCGGGCAACTTTTTCAATCAGGCTCACGACCGACTGCTGGTCCTGAGCGATTGATTCGAGTTGCTGACTGAGCGATCCGCCCTCGATCAGCTTCATTGAAAAAAAGTGACGCCCGTCGCATTCGCCAATTTCATAGATGGGAACAATGCCCGGGTGATCCAGATTGGCTGCCGCTTCGGCTTCGCGATGAAAGCGCGCGACATCGTCGTTGGATGCTAATTGCCCATTCAAGATCATCTTCAGCGCGACGACGCGATTCAGTTGTCGGTGCCGCGCCTTGTAGACCACGCCCATACCGCCTCGAGCAATCTCTTCGACCAACTCGTATTCACCAAAATCCTGCCCCGGTGAAATCTCACCGCTGTTACCGCTGGCCATCTCCTTGGTAGGAGCAAGTGTTGGTGTTTCTTCTTCGCCCCGCACAGTTGAATCATGCAGCAAGCATTTTGGGCACAATCCGCTGGTCAATTCGGTAGGAATTGAAGTATCGCAAACTGGGCAAATTGATAGTTGTTTCATGACCAGTTTTATGAAGGAAAATCCACAAAAGGTTACAGATTGGTTTCACTGTTACTTGGAGAAAGTTTGAAACAGCATCCGGATTTCTTCATCCACCTCTCCGGGATCAGCAATAGTCTGAGCGATTTCCGCGCGAAGGCGCTCGCGATATCGCACTCGCAAGCGATGAACGGCCACCTTTGCCGCACCCTCTGTCATCTCCAGCCGTTCCGCCACTTGTTGATAGGATTCTGAATCGCCAGGAGTTAAGAACTGAGAGAGCTGTTCAAACCACGGCCCTTTGTCATCAGCTATAAACTCGGCGCGAATCCCTTCGAGGACTTGATTCAACAGCGTTACTGCCCAGCGCTGTTGATAGTGTTTTTCCGGGGTTTGCGGGTCGGACGGCTCTTGTAAGAATCGCTGTTCACCCTTATGAAACTCAAAAGAAAAATGGGAGACTCCACCACCTCGTTTAAGCGCTTTGGCTTTGTCGCGTTGATTGGCCATGAAGTGCGTTAGCGACGTGAGCAAAAAAGTACGGAACTTGCCACGTTTTGGATCTGCATCCCCGATATAGTCTTTCTCAATAACCTTTTCAAAGAAGCCTTGGATGATGTCGCAAGCTTGATTGGCGTCAGCTTCTGTCTGCCGAACGAATGCGTAAAGCGGATACCAGTATTTCTCACACAATTTTGTCAGTGCAATTCTGGCGGCAGCAGAGTTTTCGTCTTGGGCCGCAAGAACAAGGCTCCAGTGCGTCGTATCAAACTGCGGTCGATCGACCGATCGTCCCATTGTTTCGTCGTTGATTCCCATCAAGTTAGTCTAGCATCGCGACGTCACGAAAGAAAGATTTTTGCCGCGCAAAAAGAATTCCTGTAACGCCTGAACCGTTATGCTTCATATCTTTTTACCGCTGGAAGAATTTCCTGCCGCTAGACGATCTGTTTTCAAAAAGTAAGGGATAGGCCGATGCAAACGACTACCGCAGACCACAACCATTTTTCTTTGATGTCCAAAAGAATCGTAACAATGGCGTGTGTCTTCTTGCTCACAATGATCATCACTAATACGAGTCATGCGGAGGACGAGAATAATCCTCCGCCAGCCTATCAGCATCTCAAACAGTTGGAGCCATTTGTCGGGAAATGGCAGGGCAAGTTCGATCCTCCGGGAAACGCACCAATGGGTACAGTGACTGTCACCAACCGCTGGGTCGGAAACAAAAGTTATCTACTTACCGAAGTGCTATACACGCCTGATGGGACCGATGTCGTGCTCAATCAACAAACTGCACTCATCGGATATAACTGGAAGACCAAATCCATGCACACTTGGGAATTTGGTTGGTTGATGCAATCGAGTGCTCCTGTGTTGGCAACCGACATGAAACTGACCATCGAGGGCGGCGAGATTTCTGCTAGAGGCGCAGATCGCGCGCTCAAAACAACCACGATTGAATTGGCCGACCCCAACACAATGATCACTACCAGCCATCTTCTAAAGAATGGGGAACGAGAATTGTATGAACATCTGACGCTGAAACGGGCTAATTAGGTCCGATGTTTTTTTGGGGCATTGCCTGTCTTTGACCGGCATTGGATAACTTTAAGACCTTGTGTTTCCAATGTCGCCTACCAACCAAGACTAGCCCGATGTCTTCCGACAGCTTACCCGGTAAACCCGCGCTAACGATGCCTCCAGAATGGGCACCGCAAGCGGCGACGTGGTTGAGCTTTCCGATTAACTGTGATACTTGGTCGCAGAATTTGGCAGCAGCGCAGGACGAATTTGCAGGCTTGGTACACGCCATCGCGGATGATCAAAAAACCTACGTGATGTGCGGCGGAGAAAGACATCGCGAAACGGCCAGACACACAATTCTGGTCCGACACGAACATCAACTGAGCCAACAACAGAAAGAGAATATTAAGCTGGTCGATATCCAGACTAATGATGCTTGGGCGCGCGACTACGCTCCGACGTTTGTTAAATCTGACGAGTCTGACAATGCGCTGTATTCGATCGACTGGCACTACAACGCGTGGGGTGGCAAGTACCCGCCGTTTGATCTGGATCAACAAGTCGCTGGCAAAATCGCAGAACGGTTGGGAATCGAAAACATCGCTGCCGGGATTTGCGCAGAAGGAGGCGCTCTGGAGATCAATGGCAACGGTGTGCTGCTAGTGACGCGGTCAAGCACTCTGAACGAAAACCGGAATCCCGAATTGGATCAAAGACATATCGAAGCGCAGTTTCGAAAATTCTTGGGTGCGAAAGAAATCGTCTGGTTGCCGGGCGATCAGGCGAGGCCGACTGTGCTGGGTGACGATACCGACGGACACATCGATCAGTTAGCACGCTTCACGAGTGACTCGACAATCGTCTATGCGTGGACCAAGGATGCTAACGATTCACAGCGCGGTGGGCTGGAAAATAATTTGGCCGAACTGAAACGGCAGATGGTAGCACTGGATGCGACTTGCCAATTGGTTCCACTGCCCCTGCCGCCGGCGATAACACATTGCGGCCTCCGGCTGCCGACCAGCTACTGTAACTTTTTGATCACTAACGAAAGTGTGCTTGTCCCACAATTCGGCATGGCTAACGCTGATGCTCAAGCACTAGAAATTCTCTCACCGCTGTTTCCTGATCGTCGACTTGTCCCATTGTCTTCGAAGGCATTGGCGGTGGGCTTGGGTTCGTTCCATTGCTTGAGTCAACAACAGCCAGCGTAGGCAAAAAGACGGCGTTTTAGTCGCTTCGCTCAGGCCGCCCAAATGTTAATTTTATGTTAACTTTTGGTGCTGGTGACCGCGCAAATTAACTGCGAGCTCAATCTTCTAGTGAAACCGACAGCCATTCCATTGGATGTGCCAGATAGTCTCACTTGCCACAGACGCGTGGCCTCTGCTAAGGTGGTGCAACCGCCATTGATTTGATTTTACTCGTCGCCTCGAGTTTTAGGCGACAACTGACTGCTGTTCTAACAGCTACCGGTTTCCCGCGTTCCTGCGCAAATCAAGTCGTTAATGCTTAAATCTAAAATTCTGGTAATCGAAGAGGACCGGTCCTTGGCTGACCTCCTCGAGTACAACCTTACTAATTCGGGCTATGAAGTGTTCTGTGCTTACGATGGCCAAAGTGGCCTCAACCAAGCCAGATCCAAAAATCCGGACCTTATTATTCTTGACGCCGTGCTGCCGGTCGTCGACGGAGTTGAAGTGTGTCGAGAGTTGCGTGCTGTAGCGGCGACGCGTGAAACACCCATCATGATGTTGACTACGGCCAAATCGGATGAAACCGATCCGTTGGTCGAATACTCTTTAGGTGCCGATGACTACGTTGAGAAACCCTTCAGCGTACGGGTCTTGATGGAGCGGATGAAATCGCTGCTTCGCCGCCGAGATCGCAACCTTGGAGGAGCTGACGTTGTTAACATCGGCCGCGTTGCGGTGGACCGAATCAAACACCAAGCTTCTGTTGACCAAAAACCGATTGACCTGACACCAAGTGAGTTTCGTTTATTGGACACGATGATGCGTCAGCCAGGACGCGCCTTTGATCGGACTGAGTTGATTGATTTGGCGTTGGGGACCGACGCGATGGTGCTAGAACGCACGATCGATGTACATATTCGCTCACTACGAAAGAAAATGGGGGACGTTGCCAACACCGTCGAAACGGTACGCGGTATCGGATACCGTTTTCGAGAGAGTCGCGATGAAGAAAAGTAGAGTGCGCTGAGATTTTTAAAACACGATTTCTCAGTGGCAACAATTCAAAGGCGTTTCTTCTCTGGGAACTTAAAACATCCCACCGCCTCCTGCGCCACCAAAGCCACCTCCAGTGCTAGTCCAAGGATAACCCCCTCGTTTCAGAAAACTGCTCTCCGGCATTTCAGCATCTGAATCGCCTGATGCTTTCTTGATCATATAGTCAAAATCGGCAAGCAATGTTTTTACATTGGCATCAATAAAATCCTCCGCTCTTTCGGGATCGTTGGCGGCCTTCTCCACCGCAGCCCGTAATTCTTTCAGTTGTGCCTGCAATGTCTCCGTTTTGAATTTTGCATCAAGTTGCGGCTCAAGCCGGTTCAGCCCGATAAGTACCTCCGTCAGAACATGCTCAGCCTTGAGTCTTTCTACGGTGCCACTGTAAAAGTCCTTCGCGAACTCCAACCGTTGATCACCTTGCCGCAGCACACCGTCAGCCACATCAAAAAGCAGTTGTTGCCACTGGCGGGGAAGCGGTCGCTGATGGTTGTTATTATGCAGCAACGAATAGAAAAACTTCTCACGTGTCTCGGGATCTGTTTTGGGGTCGAGCAAATCATTACGAAACAACTGAAACATCTCTAGGTCATCACCTAGCAGGACAATAATCGACCTATGCAGTAACAGTCGCTGATCTGGTTTGGCTGCGGATTGTTTCATCGCTTTGGCTAACGCAGTGTCTTTAAAATTCTCTTTCTTGATACGTTGTGCAAGTGAGAACAAAATCCACGAATTGCCAGGCTTTTCAAGATGGCTTGCGAGAGCAACTTCGATCGGCTCTGCCATTTTGATAACGGACTTCACTTTGGCCTGCCATTCTTTCGAGATGACGCCATCGATCAATGTAAATAGCCAACCACTGCAGAACTTGCGACTTGCTTCAGTTCCTTTTGCGATCTCCATTTCAATAAATTTAGAGATCTGGTTTACATCAAGTGAATTAACTGCTTGCGTTATTGCCGCGTGGTAAAGATCTTTTTCTGAATTAAGACCAAGGGTGTTGCCGCCTTGCTCTCGGCAAATTTTGCGTGTCAGTGCGATCAACGATTCCGTTTCCGATGCGGTCTCTGCGGTTGCCGCACAAGCTTTGAGTGCACCGGATCTTGTCGCCGCATCGCGATCACGCCGCGCGACTCGCAACCATTGCTCAAAGGTCTGGTTTTTGAAGACCGGCTTGTCGCTTGGCAAAGCCGCCGACGAACGAACAGAAGGCACAAACCGCTTACTTTCAGGCGGCTGCTTTTGGTCTAGCCGACCAATGGTTTCTGCAATCTTGGAAACCTCGACTGGTGTGCCGCTAAAAATGATTTGGTTTTCGTCATCGTCTGCTATAAGTTTGGGTCCTTTGGTAATCTCGCCCTTCCCGCGGCTCGTTGGCAAGTTCATCGAAGACTCAACCGCCTCAAGAATCGAGGACGCTTTTGTGTTTTGCAGTTGAAAAACCTGTGTGGTAACCAATTCACCTCGCAAGGTAGCGATGGTTTCTTGGACTATTTTGTGAGCCCGTTCGCTACCACGCAGCACGATCGCGCCAGTTACTGCATCTTGTCCAATGGTCGCGTCGCTTCCGTCAAGCATAGTCTTTATAACACTGAGTGCGACTTTTGGGTCTGTGGCAATCGAGTAGCTTTTTAAAGAAACACGCGCAGCGGTGAGGCCTACAGTGGTAACTTTAACGAGTTGCGTACTGCCTCGACTCATCGTCAGCTGATTTGGTAATACTTCAAACGTGTTTTTCCCATCGACCGACGACCGAGCTGCAAAAGTGTACTTACCCGATTTCAAGTCGAAAGATTGCTTAGTCTTCGTATCGACGACGCGAATCAGCTTCCCCTCGGCGAACACTTGGATCTCAACATCGTCTACTTTGGACTCGATCACGACCTCGCCTTGGTCTGTCATCACGCGAATGATTTGCGGCGACCAAAGCCACGCTCCCCATCCCACCAAACCCAGTAGGATCCCGGTCATCAGCCAACGCATGCCGCCTGACCTCCTCTGCACTTTCACACTGGCATGAGAAACCTCTGTTTTTCCCTCTGGCGATCCAAAGTATTGATTCACTGAAATTGGCCAGTCTCCTCTCGGAGACGACAGCATTTCGATCAATTGATTGGCCGATTCGGGCCGGTTGGCAGGCTGCTTCTCCAACAAGCACATCGTGAGATCGGAAAGGTGCTGCGGCACGTCTGGCTTGATTTGGCGCGGCGGGATTGGGGATTCATTCTGAACGGACTGCAGCGTCCCCAGAATCGTAGACGCTCCAAACGGCAACCGCCCCGTCAACAATTGATACATCAGGCAGCCAAGTGAAAACAAGTCGCTGCGTCCGTCCAATTCCTGACCACGCGCTTGTTCGGGAGACATAAAATTCGGAGTGCCGGCCAACATGCCCGTTGCCGTTAGCCCGGGATTGTCATCGTTGATTCGTGCCAAACCAAAATCAAGAATTTTGATTTGCTGATCCGTATCGCATATCCACATATTGGCGGGCTTGATATCGCGGTGGACCAGTTGCTTTTGATGAGCGGCAGCCAAACCACTGGCAACCCTTAAAACCGTGTCGGTGATCTGTGAGTCATCTAGATTGACCCCGGATTGGAGTTTTGATTCCAACGTTTCACCGGGCAACCACTGCATCGCGATAAACGCCAATCGGTCAACTTGGCCAACTTGAAAAATGGTCACCACATTTGGGTGCTCAATCGACGCGGCCGAACGCGCTTCAGCAAGAAAACGGTCTCGAGCCACCACGCCCAACGAGGGACGCAAAACTTTCAGCGCTACGGTGCGCTGCAGCGTGCGGTCGAGCGCTTGGAACACAACGCCAGTGCTACCGGAACCGATCAGACGCAGCAACGCATAGTCTCCGAACAAGCCAAGTGTTTCATCGTCCGGTTCAACGCACCGCAGAACTTCGGCGGCTCGGTCAGCCATGACTTCGGAGGTCGCCAAATGAGAGGCTATCGAACTACGTGATTTAAATTCAGTTGAAGTAAGCCGTGTGATCAGCCCGTCGATCTCCAATGAACCGGAGTCTTGGTCTGGATGATTGGAAATCAAGGCAGCCGCCACTTTCTCCGACAGAGTATCGTCCGAATCCAACCCTCGAAGCGTTTCGTGACACTGGGTGCATTGCGCCAAATGAGCCTCACAATCATCCAATGCCGGCGGTTCTAGTTTCCCTTGCAAAAACTCGATCAGCAGCGATGGTTTGGGGCATTCGTTCGAGGGAGATTGGGTCATATCCGGCCGCCTTTTGTCTCAGAGTCTTATTTCAATATAGACGCACCAAATCGCGTCTGCATCAAAGACTATGAAGCTAATGGCCAATATTGTGTCAGAGTCGAACCTTTTTTCTGATTTTCTTCTCCAACTGCCGACCAATCAGAAAACTACAGCAAGCCTTTCAATTCTTCGCGCAGGCGCTTCATCATCCGTGCTTTGGCCGAATAGATAGTCCAAACGCTGACACCGTTTGCCTCGGCCGCCTGATCAACTGTCTTTCCTTCGGCCATTACTGCCCGCAATGCCTTCCAGGTTGCAGGTTGGAAATCTTGTTCCATCAGCGCCATTGTTTGCAGTAAGAGCATCCGACCGTAATCCAGATCCCAAGTTGACTCAGCGCGCTGTAGCGACGAGATTTGTTCGAGTACCGAATTACTGGCGATGTTCACTTCGGTAACACGTTTGCGCTTCTTCTCGCGAAACTTATTCAACGTCACCGTTCTCAACCAGCCACGAAAACTTCCGGAAGCTTCGTATTGAAAATCTGAGAGACGCCGAAAAACAATACCAAGCACATCCTGCACCAAATCGGCCGCATCGGACTGTTGTAAACCAACTTTCCGCGCCCAGTAGAACATCAGCGGAGTGTATAGCTGAACAAATTTCTCCCAAGCATTTTGATCAACATCGCCATCAGGCGAATGTTGCAATCGAAATAACAAACTCTCGGAAGTCGTGTTCATGTTGGTTCTCTCGTTCGCTACTGAAGAATTGGGGCAGTACCACGTTGCTTTACGCACCGATCGTCGTCAACACAGCGGATTCCGTTTGTTTCCCATCAAATGAGGTCATCAACAAACGTGTGCCGACAGGAATATCAGGCAATCCGTTAATTTTGACGATCCCGTTTTCGTCGGAGCGACTCGCTAGAATGGGATGCCCTTCGATATCCGCAAAACGCACATCTGCTGACGGTAACGTTTTGATCGGTGGCAGCTTGGCAAGTGGCTTGCGTCCTGTTGCCGAGGCCACGGTGCTGATTTCCCCTCCGCCGCGCGGCGCTTCGGATGTCGCATCGATCAGATTGCGAATGCGCATCCCAATCGTCCCATCGCGCGGACGCGGGTCAAACTCCATCTCCAAAAAATTCCAGTACTCCGGCTCGCCTTTTGCGCGAGGCGTGAGTTTCGGATCGCCCCATTTTTTGTGGTAGAGGGCGCTAACTTCTACATCGCGCCCATCGACATCTTTCATCTCTGGACCAAACCCCGGAATCACCATGCGGCCACCCGTCCGGCCAATGGGACCAAAGCTGCACTCAACGACGCGATGCTCTACATTTTTCATCAGACATCCATTGTGCACGTCGCCGTAAACGGAAACGACCCCCTGCCTGCCACCCAAAAGTTCAAGCACTCGGTCTGCACCCGCTTTCACCCAACCAGCGTAGTCTGCCGTTACGCGGTCGCGCTGGTGAAAGCGCTTGGGATGGGTTTCACTCAAATTCCCGTCTTTGGATTTTGCTCCTCCCCAGACCGTGTGCATGCCACTGACACCTGTCAGACAGATCAGCGGCGACGAATCAGTCGCCAGTTGTTCCTGCAGCCAACCAAATTGCTCTTCGCCGAGCAGACTACGTGTCGGATCGGTGCGGCCGTAGAGGCTCTTGAATTTTTCCCAACCACCATCATCCCACATGTCAACATCTTGGCTGCTGCGCCAGGCGCGTGAGTCGAGTATAATCAACGTGAAGTCCCGGTTCGGCATCTTCCAAGCGCGCCAAGATTTCATGTTGATTGTCGGATCAACTTCTTCGGCTCCGGTTACCAGATGATGGACGATCTGAAAGTTTCGCCGCATGTAGTCACGGTCTTGGCCAAGTCCTTCCACGTTTCGCATGGCTATTTGCTCAGGTCCTTTAACGTCGTCCATGCCAAAATCGTGGTCGCCAGGATTGATCACGTTCCAGTGTCGCATCATCTGCCAACGACTGGTGGGCCCACAAATTGACATCGTAACAATCTTGTAGGCGTCATCGGTACTAGGTGGATACATCAACAGTTCCATGTACCAGACATCATCCTCCCACAGCATCACTTGGAAATCATAATCCTCCAAGTGTTGGTAGGCGCCGGCAGTTGGCTGATCGCGCACTTGCCAGCCCTTGTGGTCCATTTTCCATTGATCGCCGACTCGCTTTTGCAATCCTGAGTTGATCGCGTGGCAACTTAAGCCACAGACTTTGTAGGGCGCCGTTAGTTGCGGTAGTCGTCCAACGTATTTCCCTGTAGAGGGAACGTCGCCAACCCAGCCGGTTCCCGGTCCACACGCGTCTGTGCCAATGCGACCATCGGCCGTAACGTCGACGCCGTCTTTCCAAACCGTGTAGTACATCGCGGTGTCGGCAGGATTCTCCGGCAACGTCGCGGTAATGATGGCGGTATTGCGTCGCCACTTGTTGTCGACGATTTGGGCCGTGCCACAAACGGGCACATTCTCCCAACCGCCCTCAGGCGTCGGTGAAGTTGCGATTCTAATTTCCGTTTTCTGACCAGGGGACGCAAACAATGCAACAAACTTGACTTGCCAGCTTCCCGACTTATCGGTCAGTGTATCTCCCAACGGATAACACGAATGACAGTCAGAGATTCCGATGTTTCGTTTTGTTACTGCATCGGATATGACAGAGTTTTTTGCGGTGAACTGGTTCACTTCAAAATCAATCAGACCGCGCCCACTAACTCCTGCGTAACCGCGCGTGTTTTTTTGATCGACCTGAGTCTCAAGCGTCGCCGTTTTGCTACCACTGGTCAACGTAGCAACGATCGTGCTTTGATTACCCTCTGCTGGCGAAACCTTGACCGTCAGCTTACAGCGCTCACCCGGCGCGAGATCAAAAGCACTTTGGCTGATGACTGGAACGTCAGCCAGTTGATTCCGTTGACGCACATAGCCCTTTTTGTCTGGCGGAAGAATCAAGCTTAGTCTCTGGTCGTCGGTCCATCCGATCAGCAATGCATTTTTGATCAGATGAAAACTTTCAAACAAATGGTTGCCACCAATCGCAACGCCCATCAGTCCGAATCCATCGGAGTACATTTTCCATTTGGGGTCATCACCTTCAGCCGGTGAAGTACGTGCTGCTTGAAACGTAAATTCGGCTTCGACGGTGAAGGATGTTTCAAGATTCTGTTCAGGTCGCCATGCAATACCCGGCGGCAAAGATGGATCGTAATCGGTTTGGTAATCAAACCCGTGAGTCATCCCATGAAAAGGAAATCCAGTCCGTCGTGCGCGATCGCCGTAGTTGGTTATTCTTCTGCGTAGCGTTCCGTTCTTGATGCACCAGTAGCCCGGGTTGAGCGTCTGCCATTGATGTCCAAGAAATGGTGAGTCAATCAACGGCTGTCGCAAAGCATCCAGCATGGAAGCCGCATGACCAGATGAAGAAACAGTCGTGACGGTCGCCGCCAACGCTGCAGCAGCTGACGACTGAATCAGAAAGTCGCGGCGATCTGGATATGTGCGCTGAATTGTTTCATTGGAAGAATGGACGGGATCGCGTTTCATGGAAAGCCTACTTTGTTCAACGGAATATCTCAATCGACGTATTAAACCATTACCATTGTGACCCAATCGCTCAGCGATTCAAACCACTAGCCGATCAATCGTTGTTTAACGAGCACAACATAAAACCCATCAACTCGTATCATAATTGCCTGATGGCCTCTGCGGTCAAAACATAAGAAAGCACCCAATGCGGCCGCAGATCCGATGAAATATTGCCGGATGATTCCAAAAAAACATTCTGCTTTTTGGTATTAACCGTTTATAGTGAACGGCATAGCAGTATCTAAGACATTGATCCATTTTCAAATTCTAGGACGCGACGATGTTTAAACCACTCATTTTTCTCTTGATGCTATTTTGTTGTAACCTAATGGTTTGTGAAACTGCGCTGTCACAAATGTCCCCAGAAGGACTAAAAGCCATGAGAGAAGGAATGGCTCGTGCGCAAAAAAAAGCCGCCGACAAAGAGGCGAAGAAAGAAAAAAGCGCTGCCAGCACGCCCGCAGCTGCAACACCTAGTGGCAGGCCATCTGCTGCTGAGCCGAATTCTGAAGTCAATACGGAAATGAAAGAGACTGATGCGGCATCTTCGTTCAAACCATTTGATGTCAAACCTGACTCTTTAATGGCTGTTTTGGATAGCGACGGTGACGGGCAACTGTCGGGAAAAGAGATTGACTACGCGACCGATCAGCTCTTAAGGCTCGATGCGAATGACAATGGACAGATCGATGTCGAAGAACTTCCTGGCAGTGAGGCACCTGTGGCCGCGGAGCCCAGCGGTTTCGATCCGGCATACAATGGTCCCGGAGCACAAATCTACAAGACAATCGCTGGTTTCGACGCCGACACCAATGGTGTGTTGACCCGATCTGAAATGCGGGCCGAATACAAAGGAGCATTTCGCTCTATCGACTTAGACGGGAACCGCAAGATTAGTCCAAAGGAACTGTTGGAATACTCCAACAGTCAATAACAACCATTGATCGGGTTGCCAAGAAAGGCCTAACTTGC
>CAZDBE010000028.1:14604-22528 GCA_964503675.1 uncultured Pirellulaceae bacterium
CAAAAGGGATGCTCTATGGACCGTCGCACGTTTCTGTCGGCTTCAGCGACCGCCGCCGCTTCCGTTTCTACCGAATTGGCATTTCCTCGGACGGCCCATGCTGTTCATACGTTTGATGCCCAAAAAAAATATCGCGTGGGTTTGATTGGCGCTGGCTGGTACGGCAAAGTCGATCTGTTTCGTTTACTGGCTGTGGCTAAAGACGAAGTTGATGTGGTTGCCCTTTGTGACGTAGATAAAAACATGCTAGTCGAAGCGGCCAAACTTACCGCGATGCGACAGAAATCTGGCAAGGAACCCAAACTCTATAACGACTATCGAAAGATGCTGGCCGAACAGGAATTAGACATCGCCTTTGTTGGAACGCCTGACCACTGGCACGCATTGCCCATGATTGAAGCCTGCAAATCAGGTGCGGATGTCTATGTACAGAAACCAATAAGCGTTGATGTGGTCGAAGGTGAGGCAATGGTCGCCGCCGCGCGCAAGTACGACCGCATTGTTCAGGTCGGCACTCAGCGCCGCAGCACCCCGCACTTGCTCGAAGCACGCGACAAATATATTAAAACTGGACGGCTTGGAAACATAGGCTCCGTTGCGATTCACAGTTTCTTCGCGGGTCGCCACGGCTTAAGCAAAGAGATTGTCCAACCGCCAGAACATTTGGACTATGAAATGTGGACCGGACCGGCGCCGATGATGCCATACCACCCCAAGACCCATCCCGTAAAATGGCGCGCTTTCATGGAATACGGCAACGGCGCTATCGGTGATCTCTGCGTTCATTTCTTCGACCTAGCAAGATACTTTCTAGACCTCGGCTGGCCGAATCAAATTAGCTGTAGCGGAGGTGAACTGGCCGATACGGAGAATGTTGCCAATATCCCAGACACCCAAGATGCCGTGTTCGCCTACGACGACTTAAACATCACTTGGACCAATCGCGCTTGGGGTGTGAACCTAAACAAAGAATACCCTTGGGCCATGGTGTTTTATGGAACCGAGGGAACGCTGAAAGTTAATCTGAACAAGTACGAGTTTTTTCCAAAAAATGGCGATGTCGAAAAGGGCACCTTCCTCAAAGAGAACATCTCCGATCTCGAACGTCAGGAAGAACGGTTTAGCGAATCAACCGTCGGTGCAACGCGGAGGCACGTGAAAAACTTCTTCGATTCGGTCAAAACACGCGAAAAACCTGTCGCTGATATCCTCGAAGGGCATATTTCATCAGCGACGTGCACCATGGCCAACAATGCAATGACGCTCGGTCGCAGCCTGAAAATTGATACAAAAACAGGCCGACCCATTGGTGACGAAGAGGCCACGAAAAAACTAGCGCGGGAATACCGTGCCCCTTGGGTTCACCCGACCGCAGACAACGTTTAGGTCGATAACCTTCTGCAGTTTCTAGATAGCAGAAAAAAGGTTTAATTGTGCTCTCGTTTTCAATGACTCCAAGTCACGTGCATGCGCCGCTTATACGAATGATTGGAGAACGAAAAAGGTGACACGCGTAGTGTCTCTCGGCACAGTCTTTTTTTACCGCGTGCTATCGATGCATCAATGCACAATTCGCACGCCGATAATTATCGGCTTGCCAGTTCTAGTTTTCCTTATAAGCAAAACGTGTAGCGACGCGCGCCTTGTCTTCTATCTGTCACGCGCGAAAAATGGCACGTTCGATCGGAAATTTGTGTATTCTTGATTCGCTTACGTTCCAACTCCATCGGCCCAACTGCACTCGACGGCGGTGAAGCACTGATTGCCTCGCCGTAACCTAGTTCTACGCTACTTCTTTGACTAATTATCGTCTCCCTTCCGCAGGCTAATAAGCCGTTTCAACTACTACGCCCGGACGGACCGGGAACTAACATTCTGGGAGACAAAAATGAGACAAGTGTTTTTGCGCTATCGGTGCGCGCCAATTTTCAAACTTGGGCCGCAAGCAAGTCGTCTGAGATTGACAACCATGAAACGAATTTGCCTGTTCGTGGTAACCACCGTTGTGACTGTTTGTTTAGGCAACTTCAAAGAAGGATTTGGACAAGTTCAGGAACGGGCTAGGTGGCTGTTGCCTGATGTTGCCAAGGTCACTCTGAATTCTTCCGGGCAATCTCAAATCGATTTCAATCCGGCAATTTGTCGGCGACTTGGGCCCGATCTGTGCGAGTATTTCCGCGCCCATGAATATGGGCACGTCAATCTTCGCCACCTTGAGCGCGGCATTCCAACGCGCCAAGCCGAACGCGAAGCCGATATATGGGCTGCCACAAATGCCTCGCCTTCGGCTGTAGAGGCCGCTAGGCAGTACTTCGCAAAGGGAAGAGGCGGCTCTCGCTATCACGGGTCTGCCAAAGAACGTGCCCTACGGCTAAAAGACGCGCGGACAAGACAAACTTCAGTTCAGAAACGTGTAACCGTTTTAAAATCCAGCATCGGCGACACCACCGGCACGAATTCTGCCAAAATACGAGTCCCCATTCAATATTCTGGTGGCTCCAGAAAGACGGTCGTTCGTAAATCTGGTCCGTACCGTACGAAAATAGTCGTCAACGTTGCCCAATCCACATCAAACTCTTCCCGTTCGTACTACAGCCAAGGCTACGTTCCTAAAGGAGGTTTCAACAATCGCGGTCGCTAGAGTCCGATTTTGGCTTAAAAATCAAATCTGGAAATCATTTCTAAAAAAGCAGATTTTTGCCAAATATCAGTCTCAGCCTCGCGAAAACTCTCCATCAGTCAGCCGTCGTTGGCGTTTGAAGCGAAGAACCTTTGATTCGAACGCCAGCGGCTTTACTACCTCCGGGGAGAGATCATGAAAATTTTCAAAAAGCTTGTCATCGGCACCATGGGAGCCGTCCTGGCAGGTGGACTACTTTACGGCAACAACTTGCTGCCCTACTCACAAACGGCGTATCAGAAAATGGTGGATTCGGCCCATGAAGCCGTTCCAATTTCATTTCAGATCGAGGCGGCCAAAAAACAACTCGAACAGATTGGGCCAGAAATCAATTCGATGTACCACCAAATCGCAAAAGAGAAAGTCCAGATCAAGCGTCTGGAGCAACAATTGGCTCAACAAACATCTGAACTAGAAAACAGCCAACGTGAAATGCTCTCCTTGCGACAACACGTTAAATCAGGCGAGAAGTTCTTTGTGGCGTCCAACGCTAAAGCCTACACAACAGATCGGGTCAAAGAAGACTTGCGTCACCGCTTCAAGCTACACCTGACCGCCGAGCAACGCGCTGAAACGGCCGCTAAAACGCTGGAGGTACGCCGGGCATCTTTGGAAACGGCGTTCGAAGGTCTCGAAAAAGCTCAATCCCAACAACGTGAGTTGGCCGTGGAGATCGAGACGCTAACCGCCCGCAATCGGATGAATGATTTGGTAAAGACAACCCACCATTACGATTTCGACGATAGCCAATTGGCGCGAACTCGAACCATGGTCGAGGACATCAGTGCTCGTATCGATACCGAAGAGGAATTGCTGAACATTGCGCCTGCGGTTGCTTTTGGACAGATTCCTGTCTCAGAAAGCAACGTTGGCGACAGCGAAAACATTCTTGGAGAAATCGACGCTTGGTTAGAAGCAAAACAACCTGACAATCAAGAGACAGAAGCCACTGCCGAAAAGAAGGTAGATCTGAATCCCGACCTCGTTCTGGCCAACTAGTGGTTAAGTCTCGACACGGCAACTAAGTTTAGATCGTCAAACTAGACAATTTGCTATCACATCACGTTCGCTCCGGCTTCATCCAGAGCGAACGTTTTTTCTGCGCTTCTGATCGCTGTACTCGTGAAAGCCACCGTCATTTAGGCAAGTCGCAACCCGGCAGGCAACGATTCGCCAAACACCTGACTCTGCTGCTCGGAACCAAACTCGCCACCATCGCGCACCAGTGTTACCAATTGATCGTCGGCCTCTTCGGCAATCAACCACGCCAATACGTTGGCTCGTAGACCGTCCGATATATCGCTGTATCGACTTCCCGTGCGATGACACATTTGAACAACTTGGAACACGTCGCCCGACGTCTTAAGTAGCTCATTGACCCACGCCGCAACATCGTCTGGTGGAATAACAACATTGATCGGCCCATACATCGGTTTGCGCTGGCCAAGTCGACCCAGCGCCCAAATCATGGCGCTACGACTCTTTGCCAACCGCTTCTTGTCTTTCAGTTCCAAAATCAAGTCACCCAGCTCAATCTTTTGCGTCACCGACAACAGTTCCAACGCACCCAAAAGCCGCCACACCTCCGTCGATCCTTCTGGCTTCAGCGGAACAGCACTACTTTTGACGGCTTTGCCTGCCATCTGTTTTTTTAAAGAACGAATTGCGGCCAACAGCGGCTCTGCCAGCGCCGATTGTTGGCCTGCAGAAAGCCCCCCGGAAAGCCTACGCCACAGAATCAGCGACTCGTTCTGAATGTTGGCCGCCGGATGAACCAGATTGCCTCGCACGTGTCGCCATGTTTCAGTAACCCGCCAATCATCGAGTGCCATCCCATATCCCGGTCGCAGCGCGTATCCCAATAAATTCAACCAACGCGCCTCATGCGCCGCGCTTTGTCGTCGTCCCTGTCGGCAATCCATCAACGTCTCCCAAATCCGCCGCAACAACGACATGGGCCACTGATGCCGATCCGTGTCTAATATCAAAGCTAATTCCTTAATCAACTCACGCGGTTTCATCGGTTCAGCATGATCTTTAGTAAACACACGATCAATTAGTTCCCGACACTGGACCCACGTCGATTCATCGAGAACCCCTTCGCCCTCGCCACTGGATTGATGAGCCTGCACGTCAGTTTGAGTTGTTGATCGAACGTCAAACTGCAACTTCCAGCTACGTTCTCCGTCTGTTTCATCCACCTGATGGGCGGACAGATCAATTGTTCCGATTTCAGTCAGTCCCACCTTCAAACTAACCGCCACATCCCGTTTCTCATTCTTACTTTTTGCTTTCAACACCGTACGGATCGGCGGTAGCGCTGTCAGTTGTTGTCTGTCGATCGTAACCACCTGCCCCGGCGAGTCGGCCAGTCGAACTGAAGAAACGAATATTGAAAATTCAACCGGTTGAGAGATCGTCAGCATAAAAGTCTGATCTTTCAACTCAAACGTTTGTCCCGCTTCGGCGCTACCCGGCATAATACAAACCGCTTGGCCATTGCCAATCTCGATGTAGTAACTTCTTGCCAATGACGCCGCGATACGTACACCTTCGTCGCGCCTGACCATGCCATAGTAGGCGGCTCCACGCGCGACAGCCAAATCCAATCGATCATTTTCCAACACTTCCGGTCGCCACTGCGCACCTTTGAAATCACCAAACCAACTCGCTATTTGTTCGACCAACCGGCTCTGCAGCGGTGCTGATGCAAAAAATCCACCATTGAACAAGATGATGTCCGGTGCTGCCAGCACCTGTCGAGCTTCCTCATCTTCGTTCACGTCCAGTTCATCGATCCCTGCAGTCGCGTGGGACATTAAGAAATCGGCTAGGTAACGCGTGATTGCCGGATCGCTGGCGTACGGCAAACCAAATTCTTGAAATCCACTAGCGTGATAGGTTGGCCGGTCGCCGATCTCCACTTTGGGTAGGAAACCGTTAAAGATCAATTCGCGAATCTCCGCGCGGGACACCTCGGCCTGTTGACTACCACCGATCAGCTTTGAACCACGCCCCGGCAAGTTGACCGTCAATGATTTTGGCGCGTCGTCGGACAACATCTGTTCCTTGACCCTACGGCTACTTCCGATTAGCACATCCCATTGATGCGATTCCAACTGCCCACCATCGGTTAGTTTGGCTTCAATATGTTTGGCGATCGCCAGATCCAGATTGTCTCCGCCCAGAATCAAATGCTGACCAACAGCAACGCGGTGAAACCGAACGCGCTCGGTCGCCGAGCCTTTCGCGCCTTCTTGAGCCGTGTCCTGTTCGGCGGCTCGTTTAACGCGTATCAGTGTTAGATCCGTTGTCCCGCCACCAATATCGCAAACCAGTATTTTCTGGCCGACGCTGACCTTGGATTGCCACCCCGATTCGTCTTCAGAATCATGCTTGTAAACCCAAGCGTAAAATGCGGCCTGCGGTTCCTCAATCAAAACGACTCTTTTCAGACCAGCCTTGGCCGCCGCTTCGATCGTTAGCTCGCGCGCGACTTCATCGAATGAAGCCGGCAGCGTCAAAACAATATCCTGTTCCGCTAATCGGTTGCCTGGAAATTGTTGATCCCACGCATGAGCAATATGACTCAGGTAGCTACTGCTCACGTCCACTGGTGACAGCCGTTTTACATCCGTTGCCGCCTGCCACGGCAATAGCGCACTGGTACGGTCCACTGCCGCATGACACAACCACGATTTGGCAGAAGCTATAGCACGTCCTGAAGTACGCGCCATCTCGTCCCGCGCCCATGCACCCACGCAAGCGTTTGTATCTGACTTTGACGATCCATTTCCACGCCACTCCATCTCCACGCCAGATCGCTCCACTGATTTCGGCGGTTGATAGTGAAACGACGGAAGCGTATCGAGCGATTCGGTTTCACCAAACGCAACCCGTTGCGGAATCGAAAGGACACGGATACTCCAAGGAGACTGTTCAGTGTCGATCCAAGTGACTGCCGAATTAGTGGTGCCCAAATCAATGCCGACTACGTAGCGGCTGGGCAATTCATCGATTAACGTATCAACTGTTTCCGGTTTTTGTTTCACAGCGGTGGTATCAACTCTCGTCTCTGACATTGAACTCTAACTTCCACCGCCGCGGCGTCTCTTCACCGTCCACTGCGCTGACACACCATAGCTCAAACATGCCTAACTCGGTAATTCTCGAATCAAACTTCACCGGCACAAATGTTTCCTCGGTTCCATCAACCGTCAACGTCGCCAACAACGGATCGGTCTCTACCAGTTCCTCTTCCGTCCAACGATCAAGTAACTGACCCGGTTGATCTTCTTTGCGTGTTTTGGAACTGAAGAAACGAAAACTAACCGGCTGACCGACAACCAATCCAATCGGATTAGACTCAACGACTGCGTCGCTGCCCTCTTCCATCCCAAACGGCACCACACACAGTGCTTTTAACGGACGAGGTGCACCCGGGATCGCTAGCCCGGCTGTCTCGATGCCTACGTAGTAAGAATTTCCCACGCCGCCTCGAATTCGCATCCCACCATTGTGCTTATTCAAACCGTAAAAACATGCTCCGCGAGCCACAGCGAAATCTAGATCCTCGCCACCGGCGAGCGCTGCCACCTCTACCGTACTCCCGTCTAATTCCACTGTTGTACTCGTCGCCCACCCGCTGATCACGTCCAACATTCGGTCGCGAAATCTGTCTGCTTTAAACACGCCGCCATTGAACAGAATATGTTTCGGCAAATTCACTTGGCCATCTGTTGCACAGTGCTGTTTGACAAATGCGGCAATGTGACGCGTGATTCCCGGATCCGACTCGTAAGGCAAACCGATTTCCTGAAAACCCGACATTGGCTGACGCTGGGGCACATCATCGATTCCGCACTCTGGAAAAAAGCCATCCAACAGCAATGTGGATAACGACGCTTTGTCGACATCCACTGATACCGTAGACGCGATCAACTTGCTGCCTCGGCCCAGAATCGAAATCGGATGGGTTTCTGGTCCGCCGTCGGTCAACAACGTCTCTTTAGCTGTTCGACAACTGTGCCATAGCGAAACGGACTGCCACGGATTCAGCTGCGTTCCGTCTGCAGCAAATTTCTCCGCCACAAAGTGTGCTGCCGCTAAATCCATGTTGTCGCCACCCACTAGTAAATGGTCACCGACCGCATTGCGTTTAAGCACTAATTCGCCCGATTCTTCTTCGACTTTGATTAGAGTTAGATCGGTCGTACCGCCACCTACATCGCAAACCAGCACACT
>CAZDBE010000028.1:22628-28185 GCA_964503675.1 uncultured Pirellulaceae bacterium
ATTTTGGCTACCTCTTCGGGTGCGTTCCAAGGCAAAATTGGAGCTCGTCGATCAACCGCATGATGACACAGCCAACTTTTCGACGCGCCCACGGTTCGGTCCGGTGCGTCAGCCGACCTACGCCGCGCCATTTCGCCAACCGCGAACGAGCGATCCTCAGCCCAAGGCAAATCGAAAGCGCCCTGCCCTGTTTCAGACGAATTGGCAATGTAGGAAAACGACGGCAGACTTGTCTTGGACTCCGTTGTTCCTGTCGCCACCATCTGCGGGACGGACAACAACTGAACTTCACCCGTTCTATCGTCGGTTAACTCTGCAAACGCCAACACGCTGTTGGTTGTTCCCAGATCAATTCCAATGATGTACTTCATACGCTACTTGATTTCCAGTTCGATCGGTGCCACGATTTTCGCCGATGTTTTCGACCCGCTGTACTTAGGCACATCGCATTTGGTCGCCTTCCAGCCATGATGGGCCAACGTTCCCGAAAACGGTGCGTCGCCGGTGACATTGCCCGTCAAACGGTACTCGGCTGGATCAAATTCAGCCGGCGTCTTCAGACTCTCTCCATCTTGGACTGACGTCATCGGTTGCAGTGCAAACATGCGCTCGATCACGGAGCCGCAATCGCGGATCACATCTCGGGCCGCTCCACCAATCTGTTCATCAGAGTATCCATCGAGCGACTCATTGACCAAGTCCAGAAATCGCGCCTCGCGCTGCAGCGCTGAAAGCAGGCTGATTGCGTCGCTACGACCAGACGTCGGCTCGGGTTTAGTCCGCGTCGAATCTTGTTTTGATTCTGCCACTTCTATCGCAGGCAGCGCGAGATTTCCGCTGGCGAAATCGTCAAAAGATTCACTCAGCGCTTGGTTGGTCAGCAGTTTAAAAAAGGCCTTCGTAGCCACCATCAGTCCCATTTTTTGGCTCGTTGCGATTCAGGGAGAATTAACTAAACAAAACGATGGCTGTAGTTTAGTTTGTTTCACCCATCGGTACATGTCCCTTCTCGCCTTATCCCATCCCGCGTTGAAAGATTGCTGCCACTGCGAAAAAAGCCTATTTAAGTTTCTCTATCGCTGCGGGCAGGCTCGGGTCAACGATCCCCCATTCGCCGCGCCCCTCGTCGTCGATCCGTTGTCTAACATGATCGCGGATCTGCTCGAGATCAGCGTCATGGTACTTGGCCCATTGCTCGCGCGGAGGAGCTTTCAAAGGCCGTACAATTCGAAATCCAACCGTTTGCCCCTGCTCGCTGGCAAACCACCACGGGCTTTGAGGCGAATTCGGATCGTAGCTCCGCCACTGGTCATCGTCGGACAGACGGCGAGCAGCACTGCGGCAATCGCTTGCATCGCTGTCCCATGATCCGCCTCGCAAGACGCGTGGGAACAATTTTTTGGGCCAAGCAATCGCATCGGCAGAGGACCTCAAATCCACCTTTGCCCGACCATACCAATCGGCATGGTATTGATCTAGCACCCACTCCGACACATTGCCATGCATATCAAACAAGCCCCAAGCGTTTGGCTTGCGGATACCGACTTTGCTGGTCACATCATCGCTGTTGTCGATGAAGCAACCATATTCCTTCAATCGCTTTTCGTCGTCACCAAATGAAAACGCCGTCGTAGTCCCTGCCCGGCAAGCGTACTCCCATTCAGCCTCTGTCGGCAGCCGGTAGAACTCACCCGTTAGCAGGCTGAGCCACTTCGTATATTGCTTGGCTCCGTATTGGCTCATCGCGACCGCTGGCAGACGCTTGTCGTCACCCGATTCGTAAACAAAACTTGGATCGTACAATTGAGATGGAGCGGTAACTGCATCGATTTGGTTGTCGGGAGATAGCTGACGAATTTTAAGATCATCAAACTTGCCAAAAATCGCACACAGTTTCATGAACTGTTGATACTCGCCCCAAGAGACCTCGTGTTTTCCCATCCAGAACGCATCGACTTGCACGCGCGTCTGAGGCCCCTCATCAGGTTTATGGCCCGGTTCGGCTTCGGGACTACCCATCAGAAAACTGCCGGCAGGAATTGGCAGCATTTTAAACGCTACCTCGGTTCCAGGTATCTTTTTCGAATATGCTTCAAATACAGATTCCGTTGGTGCCTGAGCCTCAGCGTCTTTTCCAATTACCGAAAACGCAACCAGCAAAAACATCAAAATCGAAATAGGTTTCATTCTCAAAGCACTTTCGTTACACCCGGAATCGCGACAGGAGTCTCCGGCACGTCACTCCAAGTGTATTCCTTTGGCCCAAGTCTTTGCTCGCTGTTGATGCACTCTTCCCACGTCAACGTCTTACCACTGTAGGCCGCCATGCGACCCATGATCGCCAGCATCGTACTGTTACACATATAGTGTCCGTTGTTAATCGGCTGACCATTGCGAATGCTCTTGAAAAATTCTACGTGCTCGTTGACATACATACTGGGTTTTGGGCCACGATAGCGCCACTTCTCTCCATCGTGGGTCTTAATGCGGTGCTTTATAACCTGAGCCTGTCCTTTGGTGCCTAGAACCAGTTCGTCAGTATGTTGATCGGTATCGGCCTGTTGGCGACAAGTAAAATACACGCGCTGACCCGAAGCGTATTCGTAGAACACAGTGAAATGGTCAAAGATGTTGCCCCATTTAGAATCGGTGCGCTGCTGCCGGCCACCGAGCGCCATCGCTTTGACCGGTGGCACATCGCCCATCAGCCACGCTGTTTTGTCTAACGAGTGAATGGCCTGTTCCACAATATGGTCGCCGGATAACCAATTGAAATACAGCCAGTTGCGAATTTGGTATTCCATCCGGCTCCAGTCTTCCTGGTCTCCACGATGCCACAACGTACCCGAGTTGTAGCTTGATTCGATCGAAACTATTTCGCCAATCGCTTTTTCCTGTAGGATCCTTCGCATGGTCTCTTGAATGCCCAAGTCGTAACGCCAGCACAGTCCCGAAACGATGGATAGGCCTTTTTCTTTGGCGATCTCGCAAGATTTTTGAACCGCGCGAACACCGGGAGCATCGACGGCAATAGGTTTCTCCACAAAGCAATGTTTGTTTTGCTCAACGGCATAAGCGAGGTGTTCGGGGCGGAAATGAGGCGGCGTGGCTAGGATGACGACGTCGCTCGCGTCGACGACTTTTTTGAAACTGTCAAACCCGTCGAAGACTTGATCGTCGGTCACCATTGCTCGATTGGCGAGCTCTTCATGTTTTAAAAAATTCGCTTGTCGCGTGGTTGCGCGGTCGCGAAACGTATCGCCGATGGCTACCAATTTTACATTCGGATCGGCATTTAAAGCATTCAGAACCGCTCCCTCACCTCGTCCTCCACATCCGACCAATCCCAGCTTCAACATTTCCTGATGCCCTGGATGAACGGCCGGCGTGAACAATGCAGGAGCCAATGCGGCAGTTCCGGCAGTTGCCGTTGATTTCTTAAGAAAGGTGCGACGATTCGGTTGTTCTTTTGCCACAGCTGTTTCCTTTTTTGAAAAACACACTTCCAATCCAATGGTACCCAATAGGTAACCACGCAGACTATTCCAAAACGCGCTCCATACGCTCTGCTATATCAACCAACCGGTCTCGATCGCCGCCCTTTACTTCGGCCGTGGACCAACCCGAAAAACCAGTCCCGACCAAGGCCTCGTTTACTGCTTTCCAATCGACATCGCCATCGCCAATTTTGCAGAAACCGTTTTTCTGGCCCCAATCCTTGATATCCAATTTAACAATGCGTGCTCCAAGAGTTTTGATCCATTGTTCGCTGGGAGCAAATTTTTGCGCGTTGCCAATGTCAAAGTAAACGCCTACCCAAGGACTACTGATCTCATCCACGTAGTCTTTCAACTGGTCCGGCGTTTCGCAAAATCCATTCCAGACATTCTCGATCAAAATCCGCACGCCCAAACGCGCGGCCATGGGAATGCTCTTGCGAATTTCTGCGATAGAGCGATTCCAAACGTGATCGTGCGTTTCATCTTCTCCGCCAACCTGACCTGGCACCAGCAACACCGAATCGCCACCGAACGCCTTTGCATTTGTAATGGCTTGGTCCAGAATCTGCCGACCACTGGCGCGGATCTGTGGGTCATGGCTGGACAATCGTACTTGCCAATGCTTTGTATTGACTAATCCATGAACGGGCATCCCGGTAGCTTCACTGGCCGCGCGAATCTCCTTAGGGGAAATTTCTGTTGGGCTGATCAACTCCATTCCGTCATAGCCAAGTTCTTTGCACAGCTGAAATTTTTCCAACACACTGCCGCCAGTTTGAATCATCCCCCATTTCACCGAACGTAAAACGGTTCGGTTGTGACGCGCCGCCTCCACTTCCTGAGCCCTACTTTCATTACATGAGAACACAGAGGCCGCCGCGATGGCCGCGGAAGTACCGGCCACTGTCGCAATGAAACGGCGGCGAGATGGGAGATCAAGCATTATCGTCCTCGGTAAAGAAACTAGTCGGCGAACGCGTGACCGGCAAAATCTATTTCGCCTGCTGCAATAACGGAATCAGCTTAATCACATCTCGGAACGGGAGGTGACGGAGATAACTATCTGCCGGCTTTTTAAAATAGAAAGTACCTGAATCAACATGGAAACACTCCCAACCTTCAGCACCCAGTCGATTTAATTGATCGTCGGCCGAATCATCTCCGGTGGCTTCCACACGCACTGTTTTGTATTCCCACGACTGCATATTCTTCCAGTCTTGACTCAGCCATTGGCTCGTGTTGTCGGCGTTGGTTAAACCACTTTCTTTGAGTGATTCAAACGTGTCATTGGCCCAACCCATCGCGTCGCCAGCAGATTCGCCGCTGGCGGTTGCCGCATCACCAATCGTCTTTTGAACCCAGTCCTTGGCGTCAATCGCAGTGGCACCCGTTCCAGATTTGGCTTTCTTAAAAAAGTCCCCTGCCGATTCAAGCATTCCTTTCCCTTCTGCAGGGGCGGGAGACGACGGATCCTCTAACGCTTCTGCTTGAATTCCAGTCTCAGTCAAGGCCGGCGCGGGCATCGGCTGAACAGTATTGGGACTACCTGCAACTGGCTCCTTTGTACAGCCTGTCAGTCCAACCGCAAAAACTTGAACGCAGCTGATAAGCAAAGCCAAGGTAAGTTTTCCACTGCTGTATTGCTTTTTATCGTCGGTCATGAGCACTCCCTTTTGCCTTCACCATGTAAATTGATCGTCTTTCTGTTTCGGCGTCACTTTTGGTTATCATTGTAAAGTGTTTGAACTCGGCCAGCAAAACAAATAGGCGACCTCGATTGTGAAAATCGCGGCCGCCTTGTTAACGTGACATCTTATAGTACTGATGTCATTTTTCTACTGGTGGGTCAATTAGTCGTCAGGATTTGCTACGTGGAAAACCGATCGATAGACAACACCAGCGAGAGCTGCTCCGGCCGCCGGTGCAGCAAAGAACAACCACACTTGTTGCATCGGCCAAGTTTCACCATTGAGCTTAGCGACAACGGCTGGGCCCATACTACTAGCTGGATTGACGCTACAGTTAGTAACTGGAATACAGCCAAGGTGGATCAGTAC
>CAZDBE010000029.1:0-22911 GCA_964503675.1 uncultured Pirellulaceae bacterium
ATCAATCCTCAAACGAATTTTACAAGAGGTCTCTACTAAATTGTCAAAGATCAAACTCAGCGAGCTAGTCACTGAGAGGGCGTAATTTTATGGACGAAGCGTCCAATGTCAACAGGTAAACAAGCAATTGTTTGAAAACTGCCGGTCCGGCCATCTCGTGACCGCAGACAAAATGTAGCTACCGTCGCTAGGCGGTGGCCCCACGCTATGGCGAGCGCGGCTACGACAGTTGTTGTTCCGTCAGCCCGGCTTATAACCGACTTGAACTGGCAAGCAAAAAACGATAGCTGGCCCAAACGGTTCCGCTTGGACCAGCTATCGCTAATGTCTTCTTTTTGCCCCCCATTTGAGGCGGCAAGCCTGAGGTCGACTTAATAATGGGTGTTCGTTTTACCCAAATCAACGTCGCCTACCATGTGGAAGTGGTTGTGGTCAATGTACAGCACTTCAACCGAATCTTCGTCGGTCAACGTATGCGGAATCGGCCATCCCACAATCCGCTTTTCTTTGTAGTAAGCGGTACATTTGTAGTGAGCGTGGTGCAGTTGAGCCGGTCCGATCAGCGGAACGACGCGCGGTGGATCGATATAGTCAGCGATCTTTTCCTTGATGAACGTCACGTTGCTACGCTGAGTTTCATTCAAAAACGGAAAGCCACCCTGAGTCTGATTGGCTCGTTCTAAGGCTCGCCAGACTTCGTCATCGCTAGGTGGATCCAACGCTTTGACGGGACCGCCACTGGTCAGAGGTCCAAGAATCGGAACACGTGCATATCGCTCATGGATATGGTGCTTGTCTTCTTGTGACTTTTGCCAATACGGTGTAACCGGGATGGGTACGCTAAAAATACCTAATGATGGTCCGATCGACTGAAAACAGCCGGTCGTCGAAACTGCCGATGCAGCCATTGCCAATGCCATCAAGACGGTGAGTTTTCTGGTAAGCATTTCAAGTCCTTTTTCGTTTATGCATTCCTAACACCTCTATCGTGATAAACTTTGCGGGACTTGCGGATTATTCGGACAATTCCGAAGATTCCGGTTTACTGACAGTTTCAATTCGCTTTTAGCCGGATCGGGTTCGCTAGCAAAGCAGTCGTCCCACCGGGCTTAAACCGAACCTCATTCACTTTTTGATGAGTTTTCAGTTTGCAGTTTACAGGGTACAGTCGGGGGTAATACGCATCGATCAACTGTCACTTGCACCTTGAAAACTGTACGCTAGCAACAATGAAACTACGCAAAATCGCCATCGTCATTTTGCTCTGCGCCGGCGCATTGGCGTTGATCAGCTACGAGAGCTATCGATCCAACGCCGAGTTCGTAAACAAATTGGCCAGCAAGCCCGATTCGGCGGAGATGTTTTCCAAGCTTGAACCGGGGATTCCGCTGAAGAGCCAAATCACGGGTTTCTTCGCCGTGATGTTTACAGCGACCGGTTTGAGATTGCTGATGACCAGTTATTCCAGAAACGCGGGGGAGCATAAGCAAGACGAAATGCTTCGGGCTGAGGGTTAGAAGCGTGTGATGCTTAGCCGATCTCGCTAGAGATTGGGAAACCTTTGGGTGAAGCGTCCAAAGTCTTGCGACGTCGGCTACCGCAGCTCTTCAGATACGCGGCGTAAAATGGCCTCGTCAGTGGGCAGATTCGACTCTCGCAAGGCGGCCATCGGCGACAAGACATCGTCGAACCGGCAAAAATCGCCGCTTGCTGACGCGCCCGGAATAGCGACCTGCAGCATATCGGCATTGTTCAGTAAAGTAGACTCGGGTCGAGGGCCACTGAAAATGACCACCTTAGGTATTGCGGCAAGGTGTGCTTGCGCGCCAGTCCCAAGCGATGACAATTCAGTCTCCAAACTGCGCCCTGCAAACAGCAGTAAAAAATCGCACTGCCGCTGCTCGAGCAACCTGCTGGGCGACCAGATGTTGCCGCAATATTCGGGGATCCCTTTTGCATGCGAGACGGCAACCGGATAGCCACTGAACGCTGACATCACGTTTTCGCCGCTTTTCCCGTTTCCATCAGTTCGCAGACCAATGCTGACCATACGCGTGTGGTCGTTGAGCTGCCGGATTAATTTTTGGTGACCCAGCGTCAACGGATCGTCGGCGGTGCGTATCAGCGGATGGCCATAGACGAAGCAACCGTAATCGCACTTGCTTACTAATTCGACCAACTGAGACGCGGCGTTTCTTACTTCATCACCGGTGGCTTCTGAAGCCTTGATGGCTGAGGCAGCCTTATCATCTTCCTTGTTCGAAAGTAGTCTCCTAGCATTGCTCAAGAACTCAATCGCATTGTTTTCCTTGACCGAGATAAAATGATCTGCCAATTTCGCGGTGCGCGTCTTCGTTGAGTCGATCACTACGACCGTTTTGTCGTTGCTAGCCTTCAGTTTTTCCAGCAAACGCGGATGCGTTTGGGCAGGGTCACAAAACCAGAAAATCAAAAGATCGCCGCGATTGGCGATTTCGCCCAGCGATGCGGATACTTTTCCCTGACGTTGAAGTGCGTAGAGGCTTCCCTGCGAGTGCTGGCCAATCGAGTTGCTCAACGCGGCACCGGCTGCATCGGCAATTTTCCAAGCGACTTGCTGGCCTTGAAGGGGCAGGTTCGCCAAACCAGCAATCAACGGCATTTTGCTTTGCTTCAAACCAGCGGCAAGTTTTTCGATCGCTGTTTGCGCTTCTTCAGCCGATTGCTCGGGGGTGTTGATCGTCGAATTTACCCAAGCGATCCATTGCTGCGCGATGTCGCACTGAACGTCAGACTGAATTCTTTGGCCGTCGACGGCGAAAGTGACGTCATCGCACAGCAACGTACAGCCCGGGCAAACAGCGTTTTTGATGATTTTCATTGCCAAATCTTAAAGTGTGGGTCTGCAGAAAGCGATTGTCTCGCAAAACGGTTGTTGGCCTGTCGGATGGCCGAACAAAGATTGGCGCACAAAAAAAGCCGTCGATTAGGCTCGACGGCTCCTTTGTTGTGGTACGACTTACAGAGCCATATCTTTGAGTCCCTTGAGAGGACGGATCTTTACTACGCGGCTGGCGGGCTTTGGCTTGGCCCAAACCATTTCGCCAGTTCCCGGATTGCGAACTTCGCGCTTTGGCATTGCAGGCTTGTCGCGTACAACGATTTTGCAAAGTCCTGGGATTGTGAACTGGCCGCAGCCCTTTTTGTTCACGTTCTTCTCAATTTCTGCACCCAGAGCATCGAAGAAGCTGGCGACATCTTTTTTGGTCAATCCAGTCGCTTCTGCGAGGTTGTTCATGATTTCTGATTTAGTTGGCGCCTTCATTGCGGAAGCTTTTTTTGCCATCGGTTTTGTTCCTTAGAGAAAATGGGTGAGCTGAAATGTCGCGTTTGCAAGGGTTTTCCCTCCACATCGCGAAAATTAGACAGCGTGCGACTAATTATTCAAGACAGCCTGGTCCAAAAACCCCCGTCAAATGGGCATTTTTGCTGAAAAACTCCCCTAAAACCCGGAAAACACTCGCTTGGCTACCGGTTTTTCCGAAAATCCGAGGGCTGGAAGCCACAAAAACCCTTCTCAAAATTGAGTTTGGTCGAGGATCGCCCGTTCATTTTCGGATGTTGTTGAATTGTTTTGCTTGCCTTCACCAAAGCATTTTCGCCTTTCTGACAACACATAACCGCGATGGTAATGGATTAGAAAAGCTAACCGCTAAAATCGTCGCAAACGAAAGATCTATCATCCAGTTGATCTTTTGTGTTCAACGCCTCTGATTACAGATGTGCTGCTCTGGAACAAGAGGACGTAATAATGAAAGCACCGCGCGTTTAGTTGTTGGTTACTAAGGTTTCGTAACGGTTGAATAGTCAGCAGTTCGTGTTGGCTTCGTAAAAGGAAAGGTTGAGAGTGGCAGGGCAGACCAATCGTAAGG
This sequence comes from uncultured Pirellulaceae bacterium, assembly GCA_964503675.1. Classification (GTDB taxonomy): domain Bacteria; phylum Planctomycetota; class Planctomycetia; order Pirellulales; family Pirellulaceae; genus Mariniblastus. The sequence goes on from CAZDBE010000029.1 coordinate 3,912, forward strand.
CTCAGACGCGAGCAGCAAGAAAAATGGCCGTTTCTCGATCGCTAGTTCTAACGTCACTTAATTTCGTGGCGTTATTGTCGACGATGTTGTGTCCAAGTGCGGTCGCTGCTCAGGATGTTTCCCAGAAACTTCGAGAGGTGCAAAGCAAATTCACCAACGAGATCCGCCCGCTGCTCGAAACGCATTGTGGTGACTGCCATTGGGGCGACAACACTGACGCCGACCTGAACCTCGAAAAATACGTCACGCTGGACCAGCTGCTCGAAGGGCGTGACAAATGGCGGAAGGTTATGGTGCGCGTGGCTGCCAAAGAAATGCCGCCCGAGGACAACACCCCCATCGCCGATGACGACCACGCCAACATTCTCACGTGGTTGGACGATCTGATGAACTCGGTGGATTGCACGGATATCAACCCGGGGCGCGTCACGATCCGACGGCTCAACCGCGTTGAGTATCGTAACTCCGTGCGAGATTTGACTGGTATCGACTACAAACCTTCCACATCATTCCCGGGCGATGACGTAGGGTATGGATTCGACAATATCGCCGACGTGTTATCGCTGCCGCCGATTCTGATGGAAAAGTATCTCTCCGCCGCTGAGGCAATTTCCTTTCAGGCGATCAACGACCCCAATCAGCCACGGTATATAAAAGGTCTTTCTCCCAAGGACTACCGGCAAAATGGCAAAAGAGTCGCCTATGGATCCCTCGCAGGTCTAGCCTCCAATGGGATAATGGAAGGTCCGTTAGATTTCAAGGAGAGCGGACTTTACCGCGTGTCGGTTCAGGTCGGTGGCGATCAGGCGGGCGCAGAGCCGGTCAAGCTGACGATTTCGCTCGACGGTCGCAAACGCCGTCAATTCAAAACAAGACGTAAAAGCGACAACCTAGAAACCGTGGAACTAGAAGTCAAAATACGTGAACCGGGAACACGAAACTTGCAGATTGAGTTCCTGAACGACTACTACAACGGTGCCGCCAAACAGGACCGCAATTTGACGGTCGGCTATACCAGTGTCGAGGGTCCGATCGGAAAAAGGTCACCATCTCACAAAAAGATCATCTTCGTAGCGCCCAAGAAACCTAGCGAAGAAACACCCGCGGCCAAAAAGATCCTCAAACAACTGGCCTCCAAAGCTTATCGCCGGCGCGTAACGTCTGACGAACTTGACCGGCTGATGGAGATCTATAATTTCGCACGCAAGGACAAGATGGGATTTGACGCCGGAATCCGCTTCGCGATGCAAGGCGTTCTCGTTTCACCGCATTTTCTGTTTAAAGTTGAAGCACCGGTCCCCAAGGGGCAAACGCGCGAATTGAGCGATTTTGAGCTGGCCACTAATCTGTCGTACTTCCTCTGGAGTACGATGCCTGACGATGAGCTGTTTCGAGTGGCCGCCAAAGGGAAATTGAGCGATCCGAAGATCTACCGCGCGCAAGTCGCCCGCATGCTGAAAAATCGCAAGTCGCTGGCGCTGGTGCAGAATTTTGTCAGCCAATGGCTACACCTGCGATCACTCGACCGGATGGAACCTGATCCCGATCTGTTTCCGGGAGTCGATCGAAAGCTGCGGGAAGACATGGCGACCGAAACGAAATTGTTGGTGGCAGATCTGATTCGCAAAGACGCTCCTCTCATGGATTTGTTGAGCGTTCCTTACACGTTTATGAACGAGCGACTGGCGAAGCACTATGGCGTCAAAAATGTCACTGGCAATCGATTTCAAAAAGTGGTCTCAACCAACGAAGATCGCATTGGGTTGCTGACGCACGCCAGCATTCTGACTTTGACCTCCAATCCAAATCGCACGTCTCCAGTGAAACGCGGCAAGTGGATTATGGAGAATCTGCTGGGGGAAGAGCCGCCACCGCCAGATCCTGATGCGATGCAATTGGAGGATCAGTCCCAATTGACCGGTACCCTGCGTCAGCGCATGGAACAGCATCGCGCCGATCCGGCCTGTGCGGTTTGCCATCGCGTGATGGATGAACTGGGATTTGCCCTAGAACACTACGATGCGGTAGGACGATATCGAGAACGAGACGGCGACGACGAAATTGATCCGCGCGGCGAATTGCCTAACGGAACGCGCTTTCTCGGGCCCGGCGAATTACAAAAGACTATCCGAATCCAAATGCGGGAAAAATTTGTCAGGTGTCTGACCGAAAAAATGTTGATTTACTCGTTGGGCCGCGGACTAGAGTACTACGACGATTGCACGATCGATCAAATCGTGAGTAAAGTAGATCAAGCCGACTTCAGCTTTTCTTCGCTTGTCCACGCGATTACCGAGAGCAAGCCCTTTTTGTCACGGACCAATAAGTAAACCACCCAAAATGTAGCTACGCTCGCCAGAGGGTGGGTCCTCCGTATCGCGACGTTAGCTACGTTTTTCGAAAGCCAGCCATGAAACCTAACCAACCGATTTCTCGCCGAACGCTTTTACGTGGCATGGGCGTTGCGATGGCGCTTCCGTGGATGGAGGCGATGTCTGGAGCGACTCCGATGATCACAAACGTCGCAAGCGCGGCAAAACCTGTGCTCGGATCCGGCAAACCTCCGGTGCGAATGGCATTCGTGTATGTGCCCAACGGCATGCATATGAAAGATTGGAAACCAGCCGGCAACAGCCCCACGGATTTCAAACTCAAGCCGATTCTCAAACCCCTCGGAGACTTCCGCGACAAGATGAACATCATCAGCGGCCTATCGCTTGACGGAGCGTTTGCTCACGGCGACGGTGGCGGAGACCATGCTCGTTCGGTCGCCTCATTCCTAACCGGCGCCCACCCGAAAAAGACTCACGGTTCCAACATTCGTAACGGCGTGTCCGTGGATCAGGTCGCCGCCGAAAGGGTCGGCCATCTGACGCGCCTCAAATCACTCGAACTGGGTGCCGAGGAAAGTTCGACCGGCGGCCAGTGTGATACAGGATATAGCTGCCTTTATACGTCTAACATCTCATGGCGAACCGAACGATCACCGCTTTCCAAAGAGGTCAATCCGGCGGCGGTGTTTGAACGACTCTTTGGAGCCGAAAACGGCGGTGGCGTCGACGCGCGGTCGATGACGGCCAAGGCCCGTGGTCGCAAGAGCATTCTTGATTTCGTCAATCAGGAGGCCAAACTGCTGCACGCCGATCTGGGTATGCAGGATCGCCGAAAGCTTGACGAGTACCTGTATGCCGTGCGCGATATTGAACGACGATTGGCGAAGTCGGACAAACTGGACGCGACTGAAACGGACATGGCGTCATTTAAGAGACCGGTGGGCGTCCCTCAAAATTATGATGAGCACATTAAGTTGCTGATGGACATGATGGTCCTTGCGTTTCAGACCGACTCGACGCGCATCGCCAGTTTTATGTATGCCAATGCGGGCAGTAACCGTAGCTACCGCAACCTCTCCATTCGCGACGGGCATCACAACATCTCGCATCACGGCAACGCGCGAGACAAGCAACAAAAGATCAGCAAGATCAACACGTTCCACACAACTTTGTTCAGGCATTTGCTGGAGCGTCTTGATACAATCGACGAGGGCGACGGCTCGTTGTTGGATAATTGCATGATCATGTACGGCAGTGGCATTGCCGATGGCAATTCGCACTCTCACAAAGACCTGCCGATTGCGCTCTTTGGCAATGGAGGCGGCACGATCAAAACAGGGCGGCATATTCAACTGCGGTCAGGCACGCCGTTGACGAATTTGTATTGTTCGATGCTGGAAAGAACCGGCGCCCCGGTGAAGAAGTTTTCGGATTCCAATGGCGTCGTCGATGAACTGCGTGGTTAAATAGTCGTCTTTCGCTCCGCGAAATAACGCTCGCGCGCCAAACAAAATTTTGCTTTGCAAAATTGCGTGATTTCGCGGAGCGAAATACGACGAACTTAAACCACGCGTCGCAACCACTCTTGGCTGCGATACTTTTCGGCAGCCAATTTTTGCGTCAGTTCTTCTGGCCAATCCGTGACCGTTTCCTCTGCTTCCCATGTTTTGGCTATCGCGATCCTCAGTTGCTCCGGCGTTGCTGGAATCGAGGCGAGGAATTCGTCGTGCGAGCGATTGTCTCGGTAATCAGGTTGGCGGACGGGCGTGCCAAGGCACTGCGAGATCGTCGCCGTGTCAAAGTCGCAGATCATCGTGCCGTGATAGATCAGAAAATTTCGTTTCACGCGCAAGCTGTTTCCAGAAACCTTCCGCCCACCGATCGTCAAATCACACGTTCCCTCAATCTTCGTTTCGATTCCAATGCTGGAGAGCGCAGACGACATTGTCTCCATTACTTTCCGGTGGGCTTGGTCGAGCATCCGCAAGTGGGGACGCTTCTTTAGATCCAGCAGCACGGCATACATCAAACAGCCTGGCCCCGTCACGATCGACGCTCCGCCCGAAGATCGGCGGAACATCTTAATTTTCTGACTCTCGCACCACTGGACGTTGACTTCTCTCTCCAGCGGCGAACTCCTACCGATCACCACGAAAGTCTCGCGCGGTTCCCACAGTCGCAGCAATTCGTAGTGCGTTTGGTCCACATCAGCCGTTTCCACTAGCGCTTCGTCGAGCGCAAGGTTCTCGGCGGGAGTGGGAAGAGTCAGGTCGAGTCGTTTCATGGAGGAAGACTGGGGGAACAGCCAAAAATGGGCGGAAAAGCTCGCTAGTCCGCGCTAATATGCCAGCAGCTAACTGTCTGACTGATCATCGCTGAACAATAGTTTGTAACGATTGTACCGGATGGGGCTTGAAGAAAAGCCCGAGCCGGCGTCCGACTGTAGCAGAACGGGCAAATTGAACCACTAGTGATTAGAATTCTTCGCCTAGCGAGCGTAAGATATGCACTGCTGCGCTCTATTAAGAGGAGCCACATTTTTCAGGCGAACTTAATCCTTTGGTGATTGTAGTGTTTCCCAAACGACTTTTATTGACCCAACTCCTACCGTGCTTTGCGCTGATTTTCTCGACGGTCGTCGCTGTTCCTTCGGAAGTGACCGCCCAGCGTTCATCGACCACTTGGAAGACTTGGGCCCAGACATTTACCAGAGAAGAACCGGTTACGGAGTATCGCTGGGAAGAGAAAGAAGTCATGGAGACCTCCTACAAGAAGAAAATGGTGCCGGTGTATCAGACAGAAACGGTCGAGAAGAAATCGATCAGCTATCGGCCAGTGAAGAAAACCAGCGAGCGTGTTGAAAACTACAAAGAGCTCGAACCTGTCACAGTTACCAAATACTGCGAGCGCGAAGTCCAAGAAACGAAATACGACACAGTTACCGAAATGCGTGAGGAGAGCTATATCTCTAAACGACCAGTTACCGAAACCGTGATGCGGGACAAACAATTCAACGTGCGCGAGAAAGTCACCGAGAAAAGTGTTCAGTACCGTGACGTTACAACTTACAAACCGACGACGCTTGCGGAAACGACGCTGGTTCCTTCCAACGTCCTTGTGCCTACAACCACCTACAGGGCTCGGATACAGTGGTTGCGTCCCGGATACTACACTGATCCCGCAACGGGTTTAACACAGTGGAAGCGCCGAGGACTCCATTGGGCCAATCCATTAGCAACAGCGGCTGCGGTCGTACCTGCACTGGTGCCTCAGACTACAGCCACAACCGCTTACGTTCCCGAGGTCACTCGCGAAGCCGAACCGGTTGAGATCAGCCGTTACGTTGATCGAGTAGAAACTCGTCAGGTCCCAGTCGAGGTGCAGCGGATCGAAGAAACGGTGGAGACACGCAAAGTTCCAGTTGAAGTAAAACGGGCGCGGCAGGTGACGCGCGTCGAAAAGATTCCTTACACCGAAACAACATACCGCGAGGTCCAGCGCACCAGACGCGTTCCTGTCGTGGAAGAGACGATGCAAAAAGTTGAAACGATTGAACCGGTTGAGAAAACGACGGCTAAGTGGGTCGAGAAACAAGAAAAGATTGAGACGCCGAAAATCGTTAGACGTAAGGTTGCCTACACTACGACCAAGAAGGTTCCCTACACCGTGAAGATGCGAGTGCGTGTCGATAGCATGGGAAACAGCATCGGTGAGCCTGAGCCCGCCGAGGCCCGGTGGCGTGCCTGGTTTAAAGCGATGGAGGAACAAGGAAAGCCGACAATGACTGAAGCGGAGCAATCCGATGATTCGATGAAAAGCGTGATTGAGAAATCTAAGTACGATGAATCGTCAATCTATTACACTGACCCAAGCTTCCGACCGCTGGGCGCGGCAAAGCCGAGTCCCAATCCAAAGGCTGCTGATACTGTGCCAAGTCTCAAAGAGAATATTGGTAAAGAGACCGCAGCCACTTCGAAGACTGTAGCTCCTGTGATGGACGTTCCGCCAACGGTCAACACACTCAGCAAGCCGCAGGTAAAAAGCAACAAACGTGTGGGGTCGGTTTTGGTACCTGAAACCAAGAAGGACTACGCCCCGACGACATCGATGAAAATGCTTGGTGGGAAGGCAATTAAGATTGAGACCGACGCCGGCAAAAATGACTCATTCACTCCAAATTCGTCTGCGTCTTCTAAGGCCCCAGCGTCTACCAAAGAATTGGTCGACAACGTCATGGAAAATAAGTTTGTTGCTCCAGTCAAAACAAAGACTGAGACTAGCCTCAAGTCAACGTGGGAAACTTTTGATCCACAATTAATCAAACAGCCTACAGCACCGTCCGCAATTCCCGCCGGTGGAAGCAAACATACGATCTCCATTCCTAGCATTGATCGGGTTGAAGCATTGAAGCGTAAATCAGTCAAAGACATCTACTAGAGTGGACAGGCGTCGTTTGAAAACTCTTCTAAAACCATTTGAATCTTTCCCGCGATTGATGGCCCGAATAGAAAAGGTGTTTCTCAGTCTTCCTGCCGAGATTCATCAGGATCTAGTTGGCGACGCAAGTTTTTCTATCGCGCTCGATGATTGCGAACCCGGTCGCGGCCGAACGGTTATGGTTCCAGCCCCCGGGACGCGCGGTGCAAGTCGGTCGGTGGTGCTTAAGCCGAGGCTAGAACATTGCAGCGAATCGTTCACCTGCTATATCATTGCCCACGAATTGGCTCACGCTCATTTGCTCAACGGTGGCTGGGGCGATATCACATGCCGCGAGGAGGCGGCCGACGCGCTCGCAGCAACGTGGGGATATGTCAAAGTCCCCCGCGAGTAAACATTGCTTGGTATTTGTTCGGTTGGTCAACCATAGTTGAGATAGCAACTTACCGCGAGCTATAGGATCGGGTTCAATAAGCACGCCTTCTTTGTGTTTTCTCGTTCGCAAAAGACTCTGCCGACTCTTTGATCGGCAACAAGTAATTTTTGGTCTCCCCCGCACGTCGTGGTGCTTCAACCGACATTGGCTGAAAGAAGCTTCGACGATTAAGGGCGTTTGTTTACGTCCATCGCGCCGCAGGTTGAGCATTTTTCTGCGTGTCGGCCCCAATCGCCTTGTCCAATCCGCCCAAACCCTGTTTTGCCCAAGTCCCGCAACTGCCGTGTCTGCTCAAGGCGGCGTACCTAAAGCCTCAACGTTATCTTGCGTCGCCAACTTGAAGCACTCTCGATCAGAGAAATATACTCCCACCTACTTGTCTCGTTCGTGTCCGTATTGACCGGAAAGCTATAGCGCTAAACGGACGTTCAACCGCTATTTCGATTTTGGATGCAACAATTTACTTGAAATGGTGGAAACGATGGGTATGAAGCGAAGAGTGTAGAAGCGTAAGTGTTTTCACGCCCTGAATTCCCCTCTTGGCGAGCTGAGTCTGTCGATCCAAACCACCAATACGATAAGGAAAAGTAATGAATACATGTATGCGAGTTAAGCGGCACTACCGATATGTTGTATCTTGGGTTGCACTTAGTTCACTCGGGATATCATTTGGGCCTCAGGCTCAATTGCAAGCGCAATTAGTCCCCGCAGTTCCCAGTCCTCCGACAGCTTCAATGCCGGTTGACCCCGGAGAAATCGTAGTGACCTGCAGTTCAGGATTGGTTGGTGGCATAGGTTCGCCGTTGGATTTGGACGCCTACGTCGTTGCATTGCTTGACGTTAGGAATCCACCTGCAAGCGCTGTTGCTGGTCCGACAGGGTCTGTTTCTTGGAATGTAGCAAAGTTCCACAACGAAAACGTGAACCCGAGTGACCCAAACATCTGGAACGGTCGCAATCTAGGGCAAGTATTTGGACTTGCTCTTGATAACGAAACGAATCCCAATATTTACGTGGCCGCGTCGACAATTTATGGAGAATTCGACAATCCTCCCGGTTCGATGTTTGGCCCCGCTGGTTCGGGCGCGGTCTATCGTTTAGATGGCACAACCGGTGCGATATGCCCGCTGGCAATGCTTCCCAATAACGCGCGAGTTGGGCTCGGCAACATCGCCTTTAGTTCGGTCGGTAACTTTCTGTATGTTTCAAACATGGACGACGGCCTGATCTATCAGGTGCCGACGGATCAATGTCCTCAGCCGCAAGGCACTACCTACCTGACTTTTGACCATGGAAACGACGGAAGGGCAGAAGAAGGTCTTACACCGATCCCAGACACCGCTGACCGCTACACGCCGCTTGGTCGACGTGTATGGGGCTTGGCCGTGAATGAAAGCGAACGCAGATTGTATTACGCCGTGTGGTGGGAGCATCAGGATCCGCAAGTAAACATGGTTGAAGATAATGAGGTTTGGTCGGTGGGATTGGATTTAACAGGGGCATTTATTCCAAATAGCGCAAGGAGGGAGTTCTTGCTTCCGCCAAGTTCTGGAGCGCCTATAACTGGTTTTTCGCATCCTGCTTCCGATCTTTCGTTCACACCTGCCGGAAACCTAATGGTTGCCGAACGGACTCGCACGGGAGATAGTGGGCAGCAATTGGTTGGTGGCGTACAGGACGCGCATCGAGCCCGAGTCCTCGAATTCACGGGAGCCCACCTTAGCTGGGTAGGCAGTTCACCGACCAAGTTTCTGGTTGGAAACCTTGGATCGGGACAAAACTCAGCGGGAGGTGTCGTTGCTGACTGCGATGAAAACGTCTGGGCAAGTGGAGATGCACTCTTCTTCTCGGGAAGTTTGGTGTATGGATTCCAACGAATTCCGGCCGGCGGGAACATGGGCGATGCGCCTCCTACGCTCAATAGTCACATCGTTGACGCTGATGGCATACTTGCCAACGGAGGTTTTGAGAAAACAGAAATTGGCGATGTTGCTATCAACAATCGATGTCAAACCTGCACTTTCGAACCGGATAATGTCCTTTGTGAACTTGATGCAACGGGGCAGGTGACTGGTACCAATGTCGTCACAGGAACGTTCACCAATTTGCAGGACGTTCCGGGGACGCACTTGTTGCTACCACCCAATGCTACGCCTGATGGTGTTGAAGTTTGTTTTGGATCAGGACAGCAGGTCCTCGTGCTTGATGAACCCGTTAACAACGGTGACAGTTTCGACTTAGGAACAGACCTTTCGAATTCCGATGCGGTCATCATCAAGAACGCTGCGCCCGGCGATGAAGTTTGCTTTAATATGATTCTGCTAGGTGAAAACGGCGTTGAATGCTGCCATATTGAAGTTTGTGTGATTGTGCCTCCGTGCGATTGTCTACAGGTCGACAGCAGGCAGGATGAAATTACCGATATCGTTTGCAATGACGACGGAACGGTTGATTTCTGCTATTCGTTTCAACTGACCAACCTTTTCGGACAGGACGTCTATCACGCGTTCTTGGCTCCCAACGGTAACGAAACGTTTAGCCCAGATTACTTCGATCTTTTTGCTGCCAACGGAAATGCCCCGCTCGGCCAAGGGCAGTCAGTCACTTTAAAGACTGCTATCTCAGGCGCTCAGCCCGAAGATCTGGTCAGTTTTTTGATTACTATTCACGTGGGGGACTTCAGTGAGTGTTGCTCACGCGATCATGACGTTCTATCTCCCGACTGTATGGATGACGGTGATGTTGGCCCAGGCGGTACAGTTCTTCTTCCCGGGGACAATAGTGTCACCCAAGGTCTTCTGGGGGACATCAACTTAGATGAAGTTGTCGACTTTTCGGACATACCATCATTCATTGAGCTTCTGACAGCTGGAGAATATCAAGTCGAAGCGGATATCGATGAGAATGGCGTGGTTGACTTTGCTGACATCCCGCTCTTAGTCGACCTCTTGATTCAACAATAACCTGTTGCAAATCGAGGAAAGAGAAAAAGCAGCGTGTAGAGAGGTTCGGTCAATGTGGGGCATGGTATGTGCCCCCATTTTCCTTTCTTGACGTGGCACAACGGCTTGGTCGAACGCAGCGAATACAAGTTTAAAAAGCGGTAGTATTTTCGCGTCATGTCAGTTTGAATTTGACAATGTGGGGAGAATCTAATGCAGGTTTCAGTATTTAAAGGCTCATTGATTGAGACACTCTCGGTCGCCTATTGAATCTTCATCATCTTTCTAAACTGGCGTATCAGCTCTTTACCTGTCGTTTACTTAAGCTGGCAGATAACTTTGAGAAGGATATGTTGCATTCATCGGTTTTCGTTGTGGTGGCCTCAGTCTCAATGACTTTGGCCTTTTGCCAGATCAGTGCAGCTGACTTGACAGAAGTCATCGCCAACGGAGAGTTTGACGAGGAGGTTGTTACAGGATCTTTTTCTAAGTTTCCAAATGGGCAGGTCCCAAATTGGACCAACTCATCTGGTCAAGTCGAATTATGGGCCAATTCGTTATCGGGTTCTCCTCCGCTTGGAACGGATGGGAACTCGACAGGTCAGCACCTCGAATTGTCTACTAACGGAAGCGGAGAAGTGACCACTCAGGATGTTTTGATTCCCAACAACACTTCCGGAACAGCCTTCTTCTCGTTCGACGGCTGGGCGCGGAGCGGTACGCAGCAAATAAACATTGAACTGACTGGAAATTCAGGTCAGATCTTCTCCGCATCGTTCATCGTAGACACTTTCACTTGGACACATTTTGATTCTGGACCCATTCCAGTATCCGCGGGCGAGAATGTAGAAGTGAGGTTTACTTATGCGGGTGCTGATGGCGGACCTCATATCGATCAGGTTTCGTTCTTAGTCGAAACGTGTTGTAAGTTCGAATCGAATAACATTCTTTGCGACCTGAATGAAAATGGGCTGCCGACTGGAACCAACATCGTTACAGGAACGTTTACCAACCTGCAGGACATTCCAGGGACGCATCTACTGCTGCCACCGACCGCGGTTTCCCCCGCTGGTGTCAATGTTTGTTTTGGATCGGGACAGCAAGTACATGTTCTTGATGCGCTACTCAATAACGGTGACAGTATCGACTTGGGAACAGACCTTTCAAATTTTGACGCAATTATCATCAAAAACGCAATGCCGGGCGATGAAGTTTGCTTCGATTTGATTCTGCGAGGTGCAAACGGCATTGAATGCTGCCAGACTGAAATCTGTTTCGAAATTCCGCCCTGCGACTGCCTTCAGATCGACAGGAGGATGGATGAAATCACAGACATTGTCCCAAATGACGACGGAACGGTCGATTTCTGCTATTCGTTCCAGCTGACCAACCTGCTCGGGCAGGATGTGCACCATGCGTTCCTCGCTCCCAACGGTGATGAAACCTTTAATCCTGACTACTTCGATCTTGTCGCTGCCAATAGCAACGCTCCATTGGGCCAAGGGCAATCGGTAACTTTGAAGACGGTTGTCTCAGGTGCTCAGCCAGAAGCACCGGTTGGTTTTATGATTACAATTCACAAAGAGGACCTCAGTGTGTGTTGTTCACGTAAGTATGATGTGTTACCCGAATGTATGGCGGATGATCCTCTCGACTGTGTTACCGAACCTGTCGACAAATTCGACGGTTCTATCGGCGACGTAAACCTAGATGGAGTAGTCGATTTTGCGGACATCCCGGCATTCATTGCACTCCTGCAATCTGGAGGATATCAATTCGAAGCGGATATCGATCAGAATGGAGTCGTTGATTTTGCTGACATCCCATGCTTCATCGAAATATTGATTCAGTCTTGAGTCAATAAATTGGTGCACATTGGCAACGGGGAAAAACGACAGATTTGAGCGGTCCAAATAAAGTGAGGCTGCGTGCGGTACACAAAGACGATCATGATGCAACGCAATCAGTGCCGCACTTCAAACCAAGGGACGCGGTAAAGCATTAGTCGCATGAGTCTCCGCAATCGCAGTTTGACTCGCAACTGTCTCCATTGCTCTCGTAATCCAGTACGTTGCCACGCACGTCGAATTGGAAACGGCAGCATTCTTCCAGCAGATCCTTAACCCGTTTCCGACCGCGCTGAACCCTCGACTTGGCGGCCGACAATGAGATGGATTCTTGTTGTGCGATCGTCGCTTGCGGGAGACCTTTAAGTTCGTACAACAACACCGCGCGTTCTTGCGGTGCCGGCAAACCCTCAATCAGCGTCCTGATGCAGCGCGAGACTTCCGTCCGAGCGCCGCGATCGTCGGGGGGCTCAGCGGCAACTTCTTCGACTCCATTGCCGTCGTGTTGCCCCTTTCGCAGATGATCGACGATCGCATTGCGAGCAATTTGAAAGACCCAAGCTTCAAGACGCTGTTCATTCTTGAGTGACGAAAGCTTCTGATGAATCTTTAGAAACACAGATTGCAAAACATCCTCCGCATCTACCCCCTGACGAAACCCGCGACCTAATAAACTGGCGCAAGCGATCACTTAGCTTGCGCCAGATTTTTTCAGTATCAACAGTAGAATGAAAATTTTCCATTTCTAACAACAGTTGGACGAGTCTGCGGAATTTGCACTACTGTTATTGTCGCAACATTGACAATTGCAACAACAACAGCAGCACTGACAACGTGGCTGGTCTCTATCTTCTTTGGCGTCGACTTTGGTTTTGTCGTTCATTCGGGTTTCCTATTCAAACTTTACTTCTAGTTTACTACGGGTAATCTCCGTTCACTTCATAGACGCAGAGCACCTGAAAAAGACGCAGTTTAAGGCCAAAAAACTTATATGCGACGCTAGAATACGCGTCTAAAACTTACCCAAATCCGAAGAACGGAGTTCACGTGCCCGAGAGATCGAGGAAGGAACTGAAGCAGTTTACGGCTGCCGACTACAAAGTACGCGCCTGCCAAGCGATGAACTTTATCAGCCGGAACTTAGACCGCGACCTATCGTTAGATGAGATTGCCGAAGTAGCCTTTTTTTCAAAGTTTCACTTCCACCGCATCTTCAAAGCAGTAGTCGGTGAGACCGTCGCTGGATTTACCCGCCGCCTACGTTTGGAGCGCGCTGCAGCGAGATTACTGGCTAATCCGATGCGCGACATCACGGAAATCGCATTTGGCTGCGGGTTCTCCAGCTCGCAGAACTTTGCCAAGGCATTCCGCCAAAACTTCGGGCTGTCTCCTACAGAATTCAGAAAGAGCAAGAATGGAAACAAGTTTGGCAACAGCGGAAACGACTTAAGTCTGCATGTTACGTATGATCCTGAAACAGTTTTTGAGAATCAACAAAGCCAAGTTCAGGAGAGTACGATGAATGCAGAAGTCAAAGAAATGCCGGAGCGCACGGTTGCCTACGTTCGAAAGATGGGGGCATACGGAAAAGAGACCGCTGGAGCTGCTTTTGCCGAACTAACGCAATGGGCGGGACCGCGCGGTTTGATAGGCAAGGGGGCGATGTTGGGGGTCTACTGGGACCATCCAGAGGTAACTCAGCCAGAAAAATGTCGCACGGACGCCTGTATCGAGGTCCCGCAGGAAACGAAAATCGACGGTCCCGTGGACGTTCAAACCATTAACGGCGGCCGATACGTTGCTTGCCGGTTCGAAGTTACCACCGACAGTTTCCAACAAGCTTGGGATGACGCGTTCGCCCACGTTGTGAGCAAAGGCTATGAGTTGGCTGAAACGCCATGCTACGAGCTGTACCACAACAATGGCGCTGAAGACCCTGAGGGTAAATGGATTTTCGATATTTGCCTTCCTCTGAAGTCAAACATTTGAGTTTAATGACGAAGGAGTATCAACGATGGCGCAAAAAGCAATGTCCATTCGATACGACGTAGAACTCAATCAGCAATACGATGGAGAATTCGTTAGTTCGGCCGTCGAGGAAGTCGCGGCCGAACTGGGGATCTACGTGTCGCACATTGGATCGTACTCTCGCAAGAAGTATCCCAATTCGATCCACTGGCATTTCAAAGAATCGCCAAAAGAGATCGGCTGTTTGGACGCCACGTTTTGGGAAGAGGGCAATGAGTTTTGGATCGTCGTCAGAAATTACGAACCAAAATGGGTCACCAAACGTGCAAGGCAGATGCAAAAACTTCTAAACAAGAAGTTCTCCAAGTAAATCGCGACAACAAACAGGAATCTTGATGAAACTTACAGACTTCGAACCGTTTGTCGGCCAACACTGCGAAACCACGGCGGCCGGTACGCTGCTAAAGCACATCGGCATTGAACTCTCCGAACCCATGTTGTTTGGATTGGGAGAAGGGCTTGGGTTCTTGTACTGGAACATGAAGTCGATGGGGTTCCCGTTCATCGGCGGACGCGTAAAAACCGACCTGCTGACGGAGAACCTATGCCGTAATTTAGACCTGTCATTGGACGTGAAGAAAACCACTTCACTCAAAAAGGCTTGGGAGAATGTGGACGAGGCACTCGTCGCGGGGAGCCCCGTCGGTTTGAAGCTGGACTGTTTTCATCTGGACTACTTCACGGCCAAAATTCATTTCGCCGGTCACTATGTTGCGATGTACGGACATGAAGATGATTTTGCCTATCTCGTAGATACCGACCAACAGGGCTCAATGGTGAAAACTTCTCTTGAGAATCTTGCACTTGCCAGAAGCGCGAAAGGACCGATGTCATCGCCCAACCTTTCCTTCACGATCTCAAAATCTGGTAAACCGGCGGCGATCGAAGATGTGATACCGAGCGCGATCCAACGAAATGCTGTCGACTACATCAATCCGCCGATCACCAACATCGGGTATAAGGGCATTTTGAAGACAAGTCGCGAGATCAAAAAGTGGTTCGCCCGCAGTGACAACGCGCAGGAAGAATTCAAAACAACCGCAATGCTAATGGAACGCGCCGGTACCGGCGGTTCACTCTTCAGAAACCTGTATCGCGATTTTTTAGAAGAGAGTTCACAGATACTCTCTTCGCCGGAGTTGAGGCAAGCGCACTCTGACTTCATCGGAATCGCGGCGCAGTGGAGAGAAGTTGCAGAACTTTTGCAAGAGGCTGGCGAGACAGGAAAAGCGACGTTCATCGACTCTGCGTCGGACGTGCTGATAGACCTGTCGGATCGGGAAAGAACTGTGATGACGGCCTTGGCATGCGGCACCATACAGCTGAGAAACAGCGATAGCAATCAATTGTGCTCGCACTAAAGCTGCAACAACCCAGCTAGATGTCCTTCTTGATTCCCACCGCAGGCTACATCTTTAGTTTCGCCTTCAGTGCGGCGGTGAGTGCGTTTTCAAGATGTGCAGAGATATCCTTCCCTTCTGCGAACCTTTTGAGTTTGATCGCCGTTTCCTGTGCTTCGGCTTGCCGATCGTTTTGAACCAAAATTTCGATTAACGTTGCACTATCTTCGACGAATTTCGTCTTCACGTAGTCGAGGTGACTTTCCCCAAATTTCGATGACATTTTTATTCCGCGGTCGTAGCTGTCACAAATACGCTTAATCTTCTTTGATGGTTCCGCGTATCTGCCACAGATTTCATACTCCTTTTGCTTGAGCAACGCCGGTTCGGCGCGATGATATACCCGTGCAGCATATTTTGGATCAACTTTGTCAAGCCAAATGAACAGCTCTGCGGTTTGCTCTTCCTGCCGAAGTGTACGATTGAAAGCCTTAAAATCGGCGAAGTCGCTGGTCTCCGTTCGGACACAATTTTCGTCGCGGAGCTTCGCTTCCAGAGAGTCACGAATTTCTTTCATCTTCGCCAAAGCCGGTAGGTACTTCTC
Organism: uncultured Pirellulaceae bacterium; assembly: GCA_964503675.1. Taxonomy (GTDB): domain Bacteria; phylum Planctomycetota; class Planctomycetia; order Pirellulales; family Pirellulaceae; genus Mariniblastus. The sequence continues at coordinate 19,879 of CAZDBE010000029.1, forward strand.
CCCTAGCTCAAGCCATGAACCTAGGGCGAAAGACGTTCGAACGCCTAATTGGCTCGGCTCAATTCGAAGTGCGTTTTCGTGATACCAAAGATGCTTTTCGAGGGCTCGTTGATAGTTCCCTGATCGCTTGTCTTGCTGTGCCTCAGAAAGAATTTTGCTGGGGTCAGGATTCTCTGGAGGCGTCCAAGTCTCAGCAACCGGGGCGGTGAGGTTAATTTCTTTCATTTTACTTTCGGCAGGGAACTCAGAAGACTCCGCGTGCGGCCTGTGCTCCATCGCCACGCCAATCGCTTTCTCAAGTTTTGTAGAAATGTCATTTCCCTCTACATGTTTCTTAAGGCGTTTCGCAACTTCTTGTGCCTCGGCTTTACGGTCGTTCTTAACTAAGATCTCAATCAAGGTTGCACTGGCATCGACGAAGCTTTTCTCCGTATACCTAAGGTACTCCTCCCCAAATTTTACAGACATCTCCAAACCCATTTTATAGCTTTCGAAGATTTGTCTGACGTTTTTCGTCGGGTCGATATACTTGCCACAGATCTTGTATTCTTCTTGCTTGATTAGAGCTGCTTCAGAAATTGGGTAGACGCGTGCCGCATCTTCGGGGTCGACTTCATCAAGCCACATAAACAGCTTTGCGGTACGCTGTTCCTCCCGAAGCGTACGATTGAATGCCCGAAAGGCTTGAAAGTCTTCGAATTTCACGCGAATACGATTCTTGTCTCTTATTCTAACTTCGGTGGCGTCTCGGGCTTCACGCATCTTTGCCAATGCCGGCGGATACTTCTCGCCCAGTTCCAACCAGTTGTTCATGCCAGAAGACAGTCTTACCCCCGATTGGCTTGGCTGAATTCGAAGCGCGTTTTCGTAATACCAAATCTGTTTTGCGAGGGCTGTCTTGTAGTTTCTAGATCGCGTGTCTTCCTTTACCTCCCGAAGAATCTTGCTTGGGTCCGGATTCTCGGGAGGCGCCCATCCTCCAGCAAAAGAATCAGTCTTCTCTTTCAGTTCGATCTTCACCGTTTCGATTCCGCCGCGACTGAGCAACACGGTGTTACCCTCTGCTGCGATAGTGTCTGAGTCTCCATCGACTTCTACCAAATAGGTTCCGGCGGCGATCTTGATGGTTGCTCCCTCTTTAGAGACCGTTAGCTTCTCCACCTCGACGTCGCCCTTCATCACTCGAATGGGAACGTTATCCGCTGCACATTCGATCACAAGCTTTCCCTTGTTTAGTTCTATGGATAGCAGGACGCCGCCGACGGCAAAGAAGAAAGCTAGAATCGCCAACGCCAGCCACTTTCCCCATGAAGATGAACCGCCGCGATTGGAGCTGGCCGACGCCAATACCTTTGGTAGCTTCGTTGTCGTGGGTTGCTGAACATGAGCCAGACAATCCTCCAGCAATTCAGCCACCTCTTCAGCCGATTGAAAACGATCCTCAGCCGCTTTGGACATCAGGCGACCTATAACATTTCCCATCCACTGCGGAATATCGGAATTGACTTCGCAAATTGGCGTTGGTTCTTCATGAGTGATTCTATGCATGACGCCGTAAGCGGATTCACTGCGAAACGGCGGCCGACCGGCACACATCGCGTACAACGTACTACCAAGGCTGAACAAATCGCTGCGTGCGTCAACCGAGTCGGCGCGAACCTGCTCGGGCGACATGTACTGTGGCGTTCCGCTAATAATGCCGGTGCGTGTAATACTGGCATCATCAACCGCGCGAGCCAAACCAAAGTCCATCAGCACGGCACGCTCGACGCCGCTGTCGAGCATTATGTTGGAGGGTTTGACATCGCGATGGACTAAGCCCTGAGCGTGGGCAGCGGCGAGCCCTTTGGCGGCTTGCATGCCGATTCGCAAAACTTCTTTTGGTTCCAAGGGCCCTTGTTGGCCGATGCGCTGCTGTAGCGTTTGACCGCCGGAGTACTTCATGACCAGATAAGGTGTTTCCTGCCATTGGTCGACGCCGAAGATGGGCAACACATGATCATCAACAACCGCGGCGGCAGCTTGGGCCTCGCGAAGGAAGCGTTTACGGGCTGCACCGTTGGCAGTCAGAGAGGGAAGCAGCATCTTGATCGCGACGAATCGATTCAGTGAAGTTTCAAACGCCTTGAACACGACGCCCATACCGCCTTGCCCGATAATTCCAACGACTTCGTAGTTGCCGATACGCCCGAGCATTCTGGGATCATCGGAAGGACTTAGCAGCCGCAAGAAAGCTTCATGGCTGGCCGTGTCGTCAGCGCGAGTGATCGATAAATCAAGGTCAAAGGTCTCGCTAAGTGCCGGGCGGATCTCCGACTGCCACTCTGGAAATGGGTTAACGTCAGTCGAATCAAAAGCTTCACGGCATCTGTTACAGTTCGTTAAATGGTTTTCAAACTGTTCAAGTCTTTGTTGGGAAAGCTGGTTGCGCTCCAACTCTCGGAGATCATTTTCTGACAAACACGCGTTAGTTTTGCTCATGGATCTACCTTCGCTAAAATTCCCATTGATTTGAAAGGTCAGCAATTTCCTCCTTCAGCCGCGCAAGCACACGATGCCGCGCAATGTAAACGGCCCCGGTCGTACGATCTGTTGCGACCGCGACTTCTGCGACAGATTCCCCCAGAACCGACGTTCGCCAGAACATGTCCCAAGTTACTTGGGAGAATTCGATTCGGACGCGCTGCGCCGCCCATCGAAACATTTGGCGACGCGTTTCGGCGGCAAATTCCTCATCCGAATTTTCACCCATGTCGGCAACTGCGTTCAGTTGCTCCATCACCGAGGTCGATCCGGTCGCCCGATCGCGCGGACGTCGACCAAGAGATTTTGAAATTGCGTTTTTGGTGATCGTGGTCAACCAAGCCCGAAAGGGCGGAAGGCCCTCACTGGAATCCCACCGCTCAATCGCTCCGGCGACGGAAACGAAAACTTGTTGCATGACGTCATGGGCGTCGGCGTCTTGTAAACCACGACGCTTAGCCATTCGATAGACAACAGGCTGATAGATCCCCATAAATTCAACCCACGACG
>CAZDBE010000029.1:22921-27978 GCA_964503675.1 uncultured Pirellulaceae bacterium
ATTCATTCGGCCGCCGCGAACATCTTTCAGGAAAATTCAGAATAGTTCAAAAACCACCTGTTTTGCATGAAAAAAATGAGATCAATAAAACCGCAGCGGTATCACGAACCGACAATCTTGGCGATTTTGCTCAGTCCATAAAGATAGTGCGACTTCATGCCGGTCGAGAAGAATGGGCCGAAGTATCCATAGAACGGCCCGCCGGGAAGTTGCCCTTGGCTTTGCCAACGCACTTCGGTCGATCCTTCACCAAGTGCCTTCAAATGAATGGTCGATTTCATCTCGGGGAAGTTCGCAAACGTCATCGAGTAACTAACGGACTGGTTCTCTTGACGATCTGTAATCCACAAACTGCCCTCGCCACGCTCGTCGGTCCATGTCTGGGACATGCCGTCATCGGAATACTCAAGCGATTTAACGTTTTCGTTCTCAATACTCCACTGAGACCAAGCCTGCCACTTAGGCAACGATTCCATCTCCAGATAAATTTGTTCTGGAGACGCTGCTATCGTTTCGGTGACCTCGAAATCGTAGGACCTCGGTAGCAGCGAACCAATGATCGCGATCACTGCAAGCACTAGAAAGATCAAGCCAAACAAACGTAGCCAATAAATCATCAAAACTCCTGCCTTCTATTCTTCAGCGTCCGGCTCTTCCGAGCTCGAATCTTTTTGGGCGCGATCCAAAGTGCCTTCTCCTTCGTACGGAAGCCCGTAACTTTCATCCAGCCAATTTCCCAGATCGATTTGGCGACAGCGCTCCGAACAAAACGGCATCGCTGTAGTCAATGCGCGGTCGAACATCGTGCCGCAGTAAGCACACCTGAACATCGTTTGTTTGGGTTTTGCTGACATGGGTTCTACGGGGCTGTGTTGAGCGTTACCGGAATGAGTGTTGTCGCTGTTTCCACCGGAATCAGAAGGATGATCGTGATGCACTGGTTTATCCCCCGGACAGATTAGTATTTTGCAGTTTGTCGATTGAGAAAACGAAACGAGATTGGAAAAACTTTTTCAGTAGTTGTGGCACCGTGGTCCCCACGATTGTTTGCGGCGGAGACCACCGAGCCAACTCCAATGCAACGCACAGTTTGACGCACAAGTTAGCTCGGTTCAAGAGTTGGCGGCGTGGGAGTGGAGGAATTGCCATCGTAAAATTCCCTCTAGGCTGCCTTCGCGTTAAAACCGGAAATTTGTGTGAAATTACCTAAGCCCGAATGTTCGGTTTGCGCTTTTTCCACAACAACGATCCGTCACAAACTGGATCGAGTGTGTTATAAAGCGTGTTTGCAGGATGCGGCCATTTAAATGGATCGCGCGTGCGAGCATCGGCGCCCCTCTTAAGGAGTGTCTCGCTCGCCACGCCTCTCTCACTTCCAACTATTCGATTACCCCTATCAAGATCGCTGAACCAAGAATCACCTATGAACAAAGAGTTGGTCCTGAAGTTTGTTGTAGGCACAAACTGTAGAAAATTACTACCATTGAAAATTCTGTTTGGCGCCAGTAGCCAAGAGCATTTTCAAGTTGCTTCGGTTTTTCTAGCCTTCGTTTGTGGGTGCGCGCTTGCTGGCCCACTGGACGCCCAGACCGCCATCCCCGACAACGGGCCGGTTCCAACAGCTCAACCTGCGGACGGCCCTGAAATCGAAGTCGTAACTTCGGCAGTACAAGAGGCAGCCGCATCGGCGCCTGCCACAACTGCCGCGCTTGACGAAACAACACCTGCCGTGCTTTCAGCAGTACGACAAGATCTGCGATTTGAAAAATTACCGGGTTACCAGCGATTCAAAGAAATCAAAGATAACAGCAGGAAGTTGCAAGAAGGTGGCCGCGTTTACAAAATCCGTTGGTCGCGTGACGGACAGAAGATTGGCTTTACGCTCGCCGGACAGAAAAAACAGTTCAACGTCGCGGACGGATCAATCATCGACCGAGTCGACAATCTTGTGGACAAAAGCCTGCGGGACAAGGTGACGGCCAAACCAAAAGTTGAGCGTGCCAAGCAAGTCACAATAGAAAGGTCGCCAGATAAAAAATGGCGAGCCGTCTATCGCAACCATAACGTCGTGCTCGAACCCAAAAGCAAAAGTGCATCGGCAATTAAGGTCACAAAAGACGGGAAATCTCGTCGGAGGTTTGGAACTTGCTGCTGGGTTTATGGTGAGGAACTGGACCAGCAATCGGCCATGTGGTGGTCTCCCGACAGTCGCAAGCTGGCTTACTACGAGGTCGACGAGTCGAAGATGTCCGACTACTTTTTGACCGTCGACAACACATCCATCTATACAAAATTGCAAACCGTTCGGTACCCCAAAGCTGGCGACAAAAACCCGAAAGTTTCACTGCATATCTACGACATTGATACTCGCAAAAGCGTCAAGGTACAGCTTGATGGAGACTCGGCACAATACTTGTTCAATGTGAGGTTCTCTCCCAGTGGAGAGGAACTGTTGTTTTCTCGTATGTCTCGACGCCAGAACAGACTGGACCTGATGGCCGCAGATGTCAACGACGGCAAAACACGAGTTATTGTTTCTGAAACGCAGGTGACATGGCAAAACAGCCAACCTCTAATGCGGTTTCTCGATGATGGAAAACGATTCATCTGGGAGACTGAAAGAACGTTGTGGAAGCAGTTTGAGATACGGAATCTGGACGGCGAGAAAATTACGGACGTCACTGACTGCGCTGAATTTCCCTGCCACAAAATTGAATTGGTCGATGAGGCGGCGGGCTGGATTTACTATTCGGCTTACAGCGATCCATCGAACCCCTATAACCTTCAGCTTCACCGCAGCAAACTTGACGGCACGAAGAAACAACGAATCACCTCAGCGGCACTGAATCACACTGCCTTCCAAATTTCTCCCAGTCATGATCTGGTCGTGGCGGTGCGTGAACGATTTGACACGCCCAGATCAACAGCCGTCTATCGATGCGAGGATGGGAAGGAGATCGCGGTGCTGGCTCAAGCTGATACGAAGGCCGCGGAGGCCATGGGGCTTGTACCGCCGGAAATTTTTGAATTCGTGTCCACCGACGGCAAGACGAAGATCTACGGAACGTTGCACAAGCCATCGAATTTTGATCCAGAGAAAAAGTACCCGCTGTTGATCGACGTTTATGGAGGTCCGCAGTCCACTGGAATCTCAAACACTTGGTCGCCCGCGAATCCTGTTTGCGAGCTAGGTTTTTTGGTTGCGAAAGTTGGCAATCGTGGAACGGTTAAACGTGGCAAAGCATTTGAGTCGGCCAACTTCCGCAATCTTGGTGGACCGGATTTGGACGACCAAGTTTCGGCGGTCCAGTTTCTGGGTCAACGGAATTATGTCGATGCTGGCCGTGTTGGCATTTGGGGCCATTCCTATGGAGGTTACCTTTCGGCGTTGGGGATTTTGAAGTATCCCGATGTCTTCCATGCCGCGGTGGCCGGTTCACCGGTGACGGACTGGAAAAATTACGACACCATCTACACCGAACGGTATATGCAGACGCCCAGAGAGAACGCGGAGGGATATAAATCCTCGTCCTGCCTCAAGTACGCGCACAAGCTCAAGGGAAAACTCCTGCTGGTACACGGCTTGATCGACGACAACGTTCACCCAGCCAATACTTGGCAACTGGCCAAGGTATTACAGGACAAGGATAAGCGTTTTGACATGATGGTCTACCCCGGATTCAAGCACGGCGTGCAAAGCACCTACGAAGCGATCCGCTGGGAGTATTTCTTCCGCCACCTAGGGCTATGAGCGGCAAGAAAATATTGATGGTATCGCTGGTTCCTTTTTGGCATCGGCAAACGGGGGCTCAGCAACGGATGTTTGCGCTCGTCCAAGCGTTGCAGTCCAGTCAGCATCAAGTAAAAACGTTTTTTCCGATGTCTGGATTCGAGTGTGATTCTGAGCTGATTCAAAAATACTCTTTGGATGTCGAGCAGCCTACACCAGACCAACCGCCGGAGGGCGCAATGCCCAAGGCGGCTTGGTACTTCCGAGCCATTTTCAACGAACTGCAAACGGTCTTGCGAGCTTTGCCGTACCCCGTGCGACGACCGGCGGTCCGCACGCATGGGATGAAACTGGTTGATTATCATTGGCCGTGGGCGCGGGTTGCGTTTCAGCAAACTATTGATCGCTACCAACCGGATGTCATTATCTGTCAGTACGTGACGACGGCTTGGTTGTTAGATGGACTCTCGCAGTCGCAGCGGCATGACATCCACTGCATCATTGACACTCACGATCTGCTTTCAGCACGCAACGAGCAATTTGAACAGCGCGGACACGGCCACTGGATCGATATTTCTCGAGAAGAAGAATCGAGCGTCTTAGCCAAATTTGACACTGTGATTGCGATTCAACACGCCGAAGCAGCGCTTATGCGAGCTATGGCTCCCGACACGAGGGTGATCGTTGCTGGGCATCAAGCTGTTGGTTGTGAAATCGTTCGGCGGAAGGAAACAGCCGAATCGTCCGACGTGAAATTTTCCTTAGGCTACATCGGGTCCGTCAATGCCAGCAACTTCGATGCGATTGAGGGTTTCTTGGAACAGGTCTGGCCACGGGTCGCAAAAGATGGGTCGATCGAGTTGGTGGTTGCCGGAGCGATCTGCGAAACGATTGCGGAGAAGGTAGCCCAGCTGAATCTCGATACCGCTGGCCGTGTGCGGCTGCTCGGGCGTGTCAACAATGTTGTGGATTTCTATCAAGAGATCGATGCGGCGATCAATCCGGTGCAGTTCGGGACCGGGCTGAAGGTCAAAACGGTCGAGGCGCTTTCGCACGGGATTCCGGTTTTGACCACCGAGCCTCTTGCGGACAACAGGGGTGAGCCATCCGCAGGGATTATCTACTGTAAGAGTCTGGCCGAGCTCGCTGATAAGGTTGAGTGGCTTCTTGCCGACGACAAGCAATTGTATGAACGGCTCCAATCTGCGGCCCTAGAGATTGCCATTGGAAGTGGGAATCAGTGCGGGCAAGCTGTTTACCAACAATTGTTGGATGAGATAGCCCGCTGGCAGGCCTAAAAATTTAAAGTGAACCCATCAAATAATAT
>CAZDBE010000030.1:0-3560 GCA_964503675.1 uncultured Pirellulaceae bacterium
GCTATCGCCGGCCTCAAAGGAGATGGTAACGCACCGAACATTCGTGACAAAACCCGTTTCCGCGCCGCGCTAATGCTGGTCGACAGCGAACCAGAAACGGCGATTGATCTAGTCTATCAGTGCGAAGATACTGGGAATCGTTCTCAAGCGTTGGCGCGATTAGCCGTTCGGGTGGCGGACTTCGATCGTCCAAAGTCTTGGGAAATGATTGAAGATGCGATTGGAATTTATCGAGAGAGAGACGCTCACCGTAGCTGGTCCCATTATGGTGGTGCAGGTCCATTCGCTGCTGCTGTCGCCTACCAAGCAAAACTTGTGGAGTATCCCGACATGCAATCTGTCATTTGGCACGTGCTTGCGGCCTGCCGAGGTGGATCAGAAAAGGCGCAGGACCGGCTTTCGGTAACAATCAGCACGGCGCGAATCCTAGCGCTCACCGACAAAATTGCCGCTAGGGAATTGTTGAGATCGGTCGCCAGTCAACAAGATCAAATTCCGCGTAAGACACACAGTGTGTCACTCTTCGACAGGTACCTGCAAGCGTGGATGTTGGTCGACTTTGGGCGTGGGACAGCGCTTATCCGAGAAGATCTTGAACGCATTGAAAAGGAAGGAGCGGATAAAAATTTTCGCTACGGACAGCGCGACGTTTTTCAGCTGTTGGTTGCCCCAGCTGAAGAGCGCTTCCACCTTCTGTTCGCAGAGACAGGACTTTGGAGGTTGGAAGAAGACGGCACCGAGCAACGGTGGTGATCGAGGGCGCCCTATCAAAAATCTTGGTAGTCAGCTGTATCTTCTTCCGCTAACGAGGTAATTCAACAATAAAAAGTGAGCCTTCGCCGCTTTCAGTATCTACCACGTCAATCGAACCGTTGTGGCGATCCACAATACGTTTGACGATTGCCAATCCCAAACCAGTTCCTGGAAACTCGCTTCGATGATGCAGCCGTTTGAAGAGTCCGAAAATTTGCTGCTTGTACTCATCGGCGATTCCAATTCCATTGTCTTGGAAAAAGAGCTTGACGTTCGGGCCCGCAGATTCGCACCAAATTTTTATCTCAGGTGGCTGTTCACTTTTGTACTTAATGCCATTACTAACGAGATTTTGCAATAGCTGGGTGAGTAACGACGGGTTGCCATGAAGCGTCGGAAGTTGCGATACTTCGATCGTCGCTGAAGTCAGTGAAACCAGTTCGCCAAGATTACTCTGGACACAATCCATCACAAGGTTGAGGTCCACCAATTCAAAGTCGACGTCTTCGCTTCCCACGCGCGAATAACTCAGAACACCATTGATGATCTTGGCCATCCTTTCAACGCCTTTGACGGTTTTTTCGATATATCCGGTTGCCTGCTCATCCAGTTGATCGTCATATTTTTGTTGTAGCAATTGAACAAAACCACCGATCGCCCGCAATGGTTCCTGCAAGTCATGGGAAGCCGCGAACGCGAATCGTTCTAAGTCCTCATTCGATTTTTTTAACTCAGCGTTGAGCTTATTCAGTGCTAGTTTTTGTGTACGTTCATCTTGAATGTCGACGCTGTAGCCGACAAACCCCTCAAACTTCTGATTCGCGTCTCTGCGTGCGCGACCAGTCGCTCGATGAAGCCGATACTCACCATCATGCCTACGAAGACGATACTCGAGACTAAAGTCGGATTGTTTTTCTACGGCATCCAAATAGATGGCATTAGTCGCCTCCAAATCGTCGGGATGAACGACACTGGTCCATGCGAAACCAAGATGGTCCTCCAAGGGAACTCCTGTGTATTCGACCCACTGCCGATTTAGCCACGAGCAACCGGTATCGGACTCTGTGATCCAGCATGGAGTATTGATATCGGCTACCTCGCGAAAGCGCTTTTCGGCATCCTTGATTTTTTGGATGTTCTTATTTGCGTCCGTGATGTCAATTCCTTCGACGACCAAGTGCTTGATTTCACCGTTAATAACGATCGGGGAAACGAGTACATCAAGTTCCACTTCCTCACAATTGGGCAACACGTGAGTGGCAAAAAAACGGTCTTGCTCTCCACCGGCGGCTGTACGAATCGATTTTTTCAGGCGTTGCTGTAGTTCTTCCGAATGACTCCAAAATACAGTATCCCAAAACATCTTGCCAATCACCTGATCAGGTTCGACGCCGCCGACTTCAAGGGCAGTACGATTGGCTAACAGCAACTCTCCCTCAAGAGACAATAATCCGATCAGGTTTTGCGAGTGGTCGTAGATCCCGCGAAGCCATGATGCACTTTTCTTCTGTTCGCTAACGTCTCGCACTGTCGCAAAGATTGACTTCACGCCATTGAGTTCAATGTAGTGCGCCGTCACCTCGCAGCTATAGGTAGTGCCGTCTTTCCGCCGATGAATCGTCTCAAATCTTAAGAACTGCTTACTTCGGCAATCCTCCCAAACCGATGGCCATGCTTCGAGAGGGAAGCCCGGGTCGATGTCACTAATTCGCATCTTGCGTAGTCGTTCACGCGTGTAGCCAAGGTTTTCTGCCGCCCGGTCGTTGACGTCAGAGATTGACGAATCTTCGCGCACCCAGAACATCGCATCCATTGAATTTTCAATCGCGTGCAACGCCAATTGCGACTCAAACGAACTTCTTTGGTTGATCAAGTGTTCAGTTTGCTTAGTCAATTTCTTCAGCAGAGAAATCTGCCTGTCATCCAGAGCTCTGGGTTGCGAATCAATTACACACAATGTTCCCAGTGGAGTTCCATTCAGGTGGCAGATTGGAAAACCAGCATAGAAACGGATGTTGGGTGTGGAGCAAACCAGAGGGTTGTCAGCGAATCGGGGATCCAGCGTCGCGTCTTCAATGATCATCGGCTGATCTGAATTGAGAATCGCGTGAGAGCAAAACGACTGGCCGCGTGGAGTTTCTTCAGCTTCAATTCCAACCTTAGCTTTGAACCATTGACGGTCCCGATCGACCAGACTGATCAAAGCAATTGGTGCGTCGGCAATCTCTGACGCCATCTCGACGATTGAATCAAAGACATGTTCTCGGCCGGAATCCAAGATATCCAGCGATCTCAAGAATTGAACTCTCGCCGAATCATGGTCAGTCGGCGAATTGTGAAGATTTTTGCTCATCCCGCTCAGCTTAATCAATCGTTGAGGATAGGAATTAACCGCGGCAAGACACTACTTTACCAAAGAGACGAAAAATCCAACTGCCAGTAGGGGGTATCGCCACACTTCAGCGGCGCTGGTAAACCGTTACTCTTTGACCAATTGTAACATCAATCGGACACTAGAAGTATGCCGATACTGTTTTGCTACTCGAAATCGTGTTGTAAAACCGGTAGACTACGGTTTGCAATGTTCCAGTCCTAACACTTCTTCACGGCATCAAAATGTCTCAAGACGAAAAAGTCATCGACATACTGTTGGTCGAAGATAGCGAAACCGATGCTGAATTGACGCTTCAGGCGCTCAAACAAGGCAAGCTTCGTAACACAGTGCATCATGTCCAAGACGGCGTAGAGGCAATGAAGTTTCTTCGCAAAGAAGGCGAGTACGCTAATGAGGCGCGACCGGATCTGGT
>CAZDBE010000030.1:3660-27889 GCA_964503675.1 uncultured Pirellulaceae bacterium
AACGCAGCAATTCGTGATAACCGTGTGCTTCGGTTGATACGCGGTTACGCCAAGAACAAATTTAAACGCATGGCTTAGGAGAAGCAGAGTGACTGATAAGAATTCGCCAATTTTTATTGTCGGGATCGGAGCGTCCGCCGGCGGCCTGAAGCCCATTGAAGATTTTTTCGATCACATGCCAAGCGATACCGGCATGGCGTTTGTCGTCGTCCAGCATCTTTCTCCCGATTTCAAAAGCTTGATGGATGAACTGCTGGCTCGCCATACCGACATGCCGATTCATAAGGTCGTCGATGGTGTAACCGTTGAACCGAATTCGATCTACTTGATCCCGCCCAAGAAGAGCATGGCGATCGAAGACGGAAAACTTAGGCTTACAGACAAAGCGATCAATAGTGGATTGAACCTTCCTATTGACGTTTTCTTTCGCTCGTTGGCACAGCATGTCGGCAAGCAAGCCGTTGGTATCATCCTGTCGGGAACTGGCAGTGACGGTTCGCGCGGCATCAAAGACATCCACGAGCAGGGGGGGCTGGTACTGGTTCAATCGCTGGAAACTGTCAGCTTTGACGGAATGCCTCGCGCTGCAATCAGCTCAGGCGTCGTCGATCTAATCTGTTCTCCCGAACAGATGCCTGAACAACTGGTCAACTATGCCGACACCGAAGACCGGATGGCACTCCAGCAGACCGAGTTCCCCGAAGAGGAAGGCATACCTGGCGAATCTGCGATGAAGCGTATCTTCAGGAAGTATCGCCAGATGCACAACCTAGATTTTTCCATGTATAAACCCGCCACGATTAAACGCCGAATCGAGCGGCGGATGCAACTGGCAGGAATTCAAAACATTGATGAGTATGTGAATTCGCTCTCCAGCAATCCGGAGGAGAGCGAAAATCTGTATCGTGATCTGCTGGTTGAGGTGACTCACTTCTTTCGTGATCCTGAAGCGTTTGAAAAGCTCCGTGACAAAGTTATCCCAGATATCCTTGCTGGCAAAGACGAAGACGAAGAGATTCGCGTTTGGGTTGCGGGTTGTGCAACAGGCGAAGAAGCCTTCTCGACCGCAATCGTAATTTACGACGCAATGCAAAGATCTGGCTCAACTCGAAAGTTCAAAGTCTTCGCGACCGACGTGCACCGCAAATCGCTGGAGGTCGCCAGTGCCGGATTTTACCCCAGCCATGCACTCGATAGTGTTCCCCAAGATTTGCAGCACTATTTCGTAAAGAACAACGGTATCTGCAACGTCAAGCGTGAAATCAGACAGAGCGTTATTTTTGCCGCTAACGATTTGACTCGTGATCCGCCGTTCACGCGACTGGATCTGGTCACTTGCCGCAACGTCCTGATCTACTTGGAGCCCCAGATTCAAAAGCGTGTTCTGGCGATGTTCCATTTTGGGCTGCGAGTCAAAGGTGCTTTATTTCTTGGACCCAGTGAAACCGTCGGCGATCTCGCGCAAGAGTTCGAAACCGTTGATCGTCACTGGCGGATCTACAGCAAACGCCGTGACGTCCGACTTCCTGAATCGACTCGAATGCCACTGACCCCCATGCTTGGAGCGATTATTCCTGAAAATCCATCGTCCTATGTGGTGGCGTCCCCCGCACGGATCCCAACGCAAGTTTGGCTGAACACCGCTTACGAGGACTTGCTTGCCAAGCATGTTCCGCCCAGCCTACTGGTCGATGAGTCATACGATTTAGTGCACTGTTTCGGCGACGCACGGAAATTGCTTTCGCCGCCTGAGGGTAAGCCATCCAACGATGTTATCAAGATGCTGGAGAAGGACTTGGGCGTCGCTGTTAGTGCCGCACTTCACCGTGCCAAAGCAGAAGGCATCCCAGTAACCTACAAAGGCATTCGTGTAACGATCGGCAATGACGATCAACGGCTGTACCGAGTCACCGTTGAACCGTATCGTAAAACCGATCGTTCTCTGTATTTGATTTCTTTGGAAGAGACCGAGAAAGTTGTTCTGGCCGAACAAGTCGTTGAAGACTTCAGCGCCAATGATGAGTCAGGCCAGCGAGTCGGGCAATTGGAACGGGAGCTTAACTACACGCGCGAGACGCTGCAGGCGACCGTAGAAGAGTTGGAATCAAGCAACGAAGAACTGCAAGCGACAAACGAAGAATTGATCGCTTCTAACGAGGAACTTCAAAGCACCAACGAAGAACTGCACAGTGTCAACGAAGAACTTTACACCGTAAATGCAGAACACCAAGAGAAGATTACCGAGCTGACCGAAATTACGGTCGACATGGACAACTTGCTACGCAGCACCGAGATCGGGACCATCTTTTTAGATAAGAATTTTGCAATCCGAATGTTCACTCCGTCGATCGAAGCTGGCTTCAACGTGCTGGAGCAAGACATCGGTCGCTCGATCAACGACATCGCCTACAAACTTGACAACCCTAATTTGCTGGCCGACACATCCAATGTTCTTGAAAATGGCACGCCGATGGAATCCGAGGTCCGCGGCAAGGATGGAAAGATCTACCTACAAAGAATTCAGCCCTATATCGACGATGGAGAAGTTCAGGGAATCGTTTTAACCTTAACCGATATTTCTGCCACCAAAGAAGCCGAATCCAACCGCACAACGATGCGGACGCTAACCGACATCAGTCAGGAGCTGCCGGATTTCGCTTACGCTGTTTCACATGACCTGCAGGCACCGTTACGCCACATCAGCCAGTACACGCAGATGCTGGAGTCAGCGATCGAGTCGGGCAATGACTCGGACGTCCAAAAGGCGTCTCAAGTCATTAAAACCAGTTCCGATAAAATGCGGACGATGATTGACGGACTACTTGCTTACTCGCGCGTCAACACGCAGGGCAAACCACTTGAGAAATTGGACCTTGCCACCCCCATAAACGATGCGATTCATGATTTGCGCAGTGCGATCGATGTAATGAAAGCCGAAATCATTGTTGAGCCCGATCTCCCCCAAATCCTTGGCGATGCGCGACAACTACAAGATCTATTCGTACACTTAATCGACAACGCGATGAAGTATCGCTCCGATGAAAATCCGGTTATCAAAATTTCCTGTGAGGTCGAGGACGAAGTAGCAACCATTTCCGTATCGGACAACGGAATTGGAGTTGCCGATCGCGATTGCGAACGGATCTTCACGATATTCAAACGACTTGGATTCAAAGAAGAAACTCCCGGTGCAGGCGTTGGCCTGGCGATCTGTCGCCGCATTGTCCTCCGCCATCACGGACAAATTTCCATGACTGATTCACCCGATACTGGATCTACGATTCAGATCACCTTGCCAACTCCCTTGCTGATTCGACACGAGCATACACCACGACTTAAAAAGAATTCAGCGCAACAACAAGAAGTCTGAAATGACTGTTAATCTCGGTGAATCCGAACGTACGACTGACAGCGAAGATGCTGCTGTGAAGTTCGTCGTCGGTATCGGTGCTTCAGCCGGAGGTCTCAAATCGCTTGAGCGTTTGTTTCGAGCGTTGCCTGCTGGCACATCAAGCTCATTTGTCGTCGTTCAGCATCTCTCCCCCGATGCCGATAGCAGCATGGAGGAAATTCTTGCGAGATACACCGACATGTCCGTTGTCACAGTAAGAGAAGGAATCGAGCTCGAGCCGGACAAAATATATTTAATCCCGCCGGCGAAGGAGATTCAGCTTGAGGGGTCACAATTCATTATGTCAGCATTGGATCGCGAGCAGATTGGCCGGCCTGTTGACACGTTCTTTTGTTCCCTTGCCGGAAGTTTCGGTGCGCGAGCGATCGGCGTGGTTTTGTCAGGCACCGGCAGTGATGGTGTCGAAGGGATCAAGGCCATTCACGAGGCTGGCGGAACTACGATTGTTGAGTCATTGGATACCGCACAGTTTGACGGGATGCCTCGCAATGCAATCGCGACCGAGATCATTGACATGGTCTTGGCTCCCGAAGAAATTTCACTTTGGTTAAGCCATCAGTTCGAGGCTCCTCAAAGTCGCCCTGAACCCTTGGGCGAGGTGGAGAAGTCAGAACTCTCTGGTATCAGTCTGATTTTTTCGTTGCTGGCCAAGCGACACGACATAGAGTTCTCTTTTTACAAACCGGCAACAGTAGCTCGGCGAGTCGAACGGCGGAGGATGATGTGCCGGCGGACCTCAATTCTCGACTACGCGGAGTTTGTCCAAGACAACGTGGAGGAGTTAGATCTTCTCTATCACGATTTGTTGATCGGGGTGACTAAGTTTTTTCGCGACACGGAGGCATTTTCTCGGCTTGGGAAATTGATTGCCGAAAGGATCGCAGAATCCCCCGAAGGCGAAGAGTTTCGCGTGTGGTGTGCCGGTTGCGCCACTGGCGAAGAGCCTTATTCTATCGCGATGCTATGCCATGAAGGTTTTGAGAAAGCCGGGAGAGCACCCGTGTTTAAGATCTTCGCGACTGACGCTCATGGCGGTAGTTTGGAAAGTGCTTCTACTGGCATCTATATGGCAAGTTCGATGGAGTACGTGAGCAACGAGCGGCAGCAGAAGTATTTCATTCAGGACAGTGAAGACCAGTTTCGCGTCACCACCGAACTACGGCGACACCTTGTGTTTGCTCGGCATAACGTGGTTCAAGATCCACCGTTTACGAAAATGGATCTTGTGACATGCCGTAACTTGCTGATCTATCTTCAGCCCAAAGCACAAATGCAAGCGATCTTGTCATTTCATTTTGCGCTCAAAGTCAAAGGATTAATGATGCTTGGCTCGAGCGAATCGCCCGGCAAGCTATCGCAGGAGTTTTCAGTTGTTGACGAGCTATGGAAACTCTATCAAAAAATTCGCAACTTGCCGGGGCTGAACAAACCCGGCGTGGATCTTCATCGGTCACTGTCTTCTAGGCCGCGTCGACTGGTGAACTTGCTCAACAACGACCAACCGGAAACGCTTAGCTTTACGGGATTGCTTGAAGGATACGATTTGATCCTTAAGGAATTCGTGGCCTCTGGCATCCTGCTGGACGATCGACGCAACATTCTGCACGTTTTCGGTGACGCCAACAAATACTTGCATAGCAGTTCAGGACGGTTTACTGGAAGCATCACGGATTTTATGTTGGGTGAATCCAAAACAGCGATGGCGGCGGCATTGATCAGGGCAGAATCCGAAATTGGCCAACCCATCGTTCTGGAAGGCCTGCCAGTGCTGCTCGACAGCGGGGAGGAAGATTCCGTAAACGTTCGAGTTAAAGCGATTTCTAGGAATCTGTCAGGCTCATTCATCTGTTTTGTCACGTTTCAGCCATCTGATTACGTCTCGCCTAGTAACGATGCAGAGACAGAGAAAATCAAAGTCACTCTCGCCAGCGACGCCTATACGGCGATGGAGTCCGAACTGCTTTACACCAAAGAAAGCCTCAACGCAACGGTAGAAGAAGTTGAAACTAGCAACGAAGAATTACAGGCCGCCAACGAGCAGCTCTTGGCTGCCAATGAAGAATTGCAAAGCACAAATGAGGAGCTTCATAGCGTTAACGAAGAACTTTATTCAGTGAACGCTGAAAATCAGCGAAAGATCGTAGCCCTTGAGGAGATGACCGATGACGTTGACAACCTTTTAGCTAGCACAGACATTGGAACAATCTTCCTCGACTCTGAAATGCACATTCGGAAGTTTACCAAAGCCGCATCAAAGTATATCAAGCTACAAACGGGGGATGTTGGCCGACATGTTACCGATTTCGCCACGCATGTGATTTCACCAAAACTCTACGACAGAATCGCAGGGGTCATTGCAGGAAACGAGTCTTACTCAGAGAATGTGACCTCAAAAGATTCGTCAAGAATCCTCGTTCGCGTGATGCCTTATTTAAGCAACAACAAAGTCAAAGGCGCGATTGTGAATTTCATTGATCTAAGTGAAAGAGTGTCAGAGTAAGATTCCCGCCCGCGCAATCCGCTGCATTCCGCTAGTGAACAGCGCGCCCTACCCCTTTTTCTATCAAGTGGTCTACCGTGCCCAAGCCTCGGTAGCCTCTCCTGCCCTCCAATAAATACTCGATGAGTTACACGGATGAGCATGAAATCAACAGAACCGACCTCCAATCATGAAGAGATTTCTTCGAAAATAGTTTCGAAATCGACAATTAAGGCAGCAACCTCAAAGGATAGTAGCGACATTCAGCTAATGAGACCTTCGAATTCCGAAATCATCGTTGTTGCGATCGGCGCTTCCGCCGGCGGTGTCGAAGCGCTCGAGCAACTTTTTACTGTCATGCCCGAGCGACTGGGGATGGCATTTGTAGTCGTACAACATCTTTCTCCGGACTTCAAAAGTCTGATGCCGGAAATACTCGGTAGGAAAACGGGTATGCCTGTTCTGGCCATCCGTGAAGAAATGCCGCTGGAGGCTGATAAAGTCTATGTGCTTCCCAGCGGCAAGGGACTGGAGATTTCCAATCGCGTTCTGATTCCAGTTGAACAACCTTCGGTAGCAAAAGTTAACAAACCGATCGATGACTTCTTCTGCATGTTAGCAGCCGATGTTGGAGAGTCTGCCGTTGGCGTCGTGCTTTCTGGTACAGGAAACGACGGTTCACGCGGCATTCGGGAAATTCACGACGCGGGCGGATTAGTGATTGTTCAAAGCGAAAAGTCAGCCAAATTCAACGGCATGCCTCGATCCGCGATCAACACAGGTATCGTTGATCTCATTGCAACGATCGACGAAATCCCAAACTCACTTATACGGTTTAGCACACTTTCTGGAGCTGATGGAAGCGGTACAAAGATCCTTCAATTTGCGCAGACAATGGATACAGAGAGAAGGATTCACCACTTGCTTCACAACCATTTTGGCATCGACTTTGAACAATACAAAACCGACATGTTCAGTCGGCGAGTTGAACGCCGGATGTGCTTGACCAAAGAAACGAACATCGAAAACTATCTGAAACGCCTTGAACTCAACTCGCAGGAACTCAAGCAGCTTTATTCCGATCTTCTGATTGGCGTCACAGAATTTTTCCGTGACCCAGATGCTTTCAACGAACTGAGCTTGAAGATCTTGCCCCCACTTCTCGACGCCGCGGCTCCGTCGGGAGAGTTCCGCGTTTGGATCGCTCCTTGTGCCTCAGGGGAAGAAGCTTACTCCGTCGCAATCCTGATTGATGAACTACTCGAGCATCGGGACTATTCTTTGGACGTAAAGATTTTCGCAACCGATGTTAACCCGGGTGGAATAGAATCGGCAAGCCAAGGAATTTTCCCAGAGGCTTGCATGGGCAATGTCAACAAGGAACGACTTAAAAAGTACTTCACTCAAACCGATGACGGATACCAAATCTGTCGCCACCTGCGAAAGCAGATTGTGTTCGCTCAGCATGATGTGCTTCAAGACGCGCCATTTACGAAACTCGACCTTGTTTGCTGCCGCAACTTGCTGATTTATTTGAAACCGGAAGCTCAAAGAAAAATCCTATCGTTATTTAATTTTAGCCTCAGAGATGCCGGGATTTTATTTCTCGGTCCCAGTGAGTCGCTTGGAGGTTTTTCAAACGAGTTCCGCGTTGTCAACGAAAAATGGCGTTTCTTCCGCAAAATCGCGCCGGTGCGAATTTCTTCGGTCGACATGCCATCGACCCCGGCGCTGAGATCTCGCCCGACAGCTTTACGCGTTGAGCGACATGGCTTGCCTCAACCAGAATTGCTTAATGTCTATGATTCTTTGCTCGGAGAACACATGCCTCCGGGGCTGTTAATCGACGATAGCAATCAAATCGTTCATATTTTTGGCGCGGCGACTCAATTCTTGGAGTTCAAACAGGGCCGCCCCGCATCTAGCTTTTTTGATCTCCTGCCTCCAAATTTTCGAGTTGCCGTTGCCAATGGACTCAAACGCGTACGACACGATGGTAAACCGGTGACTTATCCCGGTTTACAATTTGACATTGAAAGTGAAACGAAATCGTTTCGAATCACGATCAAGCCTGCCATCTCGAACTCCGAGATTCAAACGCACTTGGTCCTATTTGAGGACTGCGAGGTTTCGAGACTTGTTCCCGCCGAGGTGACGTTGCTCAACAGCGATACAGCGACCCTTGAAAGAATACAGTTTCTTGAAGAACAGCTGCAAAGCACCCGCGAGAGCCTTCATGATTCGATTTTGGATTTGAAGACTGCCAATGAAGAGATGCAGTCGACCAACGAAGAGTTGATCGCCTCCAACGAAGAACTGCAGAGTACCAACGAGGAGCTGCACAGCGTCAACGAGGAACTGTACACTGTCAATTCCGAACACCAGCGCAAGATCACTGAGCTGACGGAGATGACTGACGACATGGAGAACCTGCTCGACGGAATTCAGGTCGACACAGTCTTCCTTGACCGGGAACTGAAGGTTCGAAAGTTTACGCTGGGCATCGCCAAGACATTTCGCTTAATACCTCAAGACATCGGACGGCACATCGATTCGTTCAACCATGAACTTCAGCATGATGACATCGTGGGCCAAGTTGAATCTGTGCTGGAAAACGTAAGGGTTATCGAAGAAGAAGTTCAGGACAAGCACGGTAAGTGGTTCCTGATGCGTCTGCTTCCGTATTGCTCAAAAGGGAAAGTCGATGGAGTCTTATTGACCTTGATTGAGATTACCAGCATCAAGGATACCGAGCAGCGTCTGGCGGAGCTTTCTGAGATTGTGGAAGCCTCTGATGACGCAATTTTTCGAATCGATCTTGATGGCTCGATTCGAACATGGAACCGAGGAGCCGAAAACTTGTTCCTCTACAATGCCAAAACGATGGTTGGCAAGAACATTAGTAAGTTGACTCTTGACGGAGATGGTTCGCCTGTCATCAGCGAGTCGTTGAGCGAAATGGGCTCAGGCGAAAAGATCAAACATATTGAACTCAAAGCACTCCGTCGCAACGGTGAAGAGATTGACGTGCATCTTACACTTTCTCCGATCTATCGTTCTGACGGCTCTCTGGATGGTGCGTCGATAGTTCTTCGCGACATTACCAACCAGAAATTGTCCGAGGAATTCAATCGCCAAGAAGTCCGGCGGCGCGATCAGTTTTTAGCGATGCTGTCACATGAGCTTCGAAATCCAATTGCAGCGATCGTCAGTTCGCTTGCCGTGCTAAAGAAGTCAGAACAAAACGAAGCGTTAAACGTCATTCATCGACATTCAAGGCATCTTTCGGCGTTGCTGAATGATTTGCTTGACGTTTCAAGAATTACTCACGACAAAATCAAACTTAACCGCGAACCCATCGATATAGTTGCACTGGCCAGTGAAATTGTTGAGTGCGTTGAGCCGCGTATTAAAAACAAGGGGCAATTCCTGACCATCGATTCCATCGGCAAGCCCGTCTATGTCAACGCGGACAAGACCCGCATCTTGCAGGCACAGGTGAATCTGTTGGTCAATGCTTCCAAATATACGGCAAAGGGCGGCAACATTGTGTATTCCATTGGTATCGACGGTGACCAAGCAGTAATCACAATCAGCGACGATGGCGAAGGCATGTCAGCCGATCTACTAAAGCGTATTTTTGACGTCTTCGTTCAGGCCGACCAACCACTCGATCGCGGCCAAGGTGGCATGGGCCTAGGACTTCCGCTCGTGCGGATGATCGCGAATGCTCACGGCGGCGAAATCACTGGTAAAAGCGAGGGTTTGGGGCTGGGAAGCGACTTTGTCCTTCGCTTGCCGTTGACCAAGGAGGCACCAAAACCAGATGACCAATCAGCTCAAGGAGCGGGCTACGATTTCTCCGAATTCGAGTTGTTACTGATAGAGGACAATGAAGGCGCTCGCAAAATGATGGCGACCTTTCTGGAATTGGAGGGGTTCTCAGTCCGCACAGCAGCCAACGGTGTTGAAGGCGTAAACTCCTTCACTTCAGCTCCCGCTGATATTTGTGTCGTTGATATTGGGCTGCCCGATCGAGATGGATATGCAGTTGCCCGCGACATTCGTGCTCACTCTGAACAACCTAGACTGTTGGTTGCGCTGACGGGTTACGGGCAAGAGAAAGATGTGGCGTTGGCGATAGACGCAGGTTTCGACATGCACTTGACCAAACCAATCGAGCCTACTGAATTGGTCGCAATAATTGGAACCAAGCTTCAGCTTGTGAACAAATAGTCACATTGGGCGGAGTGGGAGGCTTCAGCCACTACGCAGCTCTTCAAATAAAATTAATGTGCAAGCAACAGGAGTTCTTGATTCATTCACGTTGACACGTTTTCATAAAATCGTAAATTCATAGTCAGCCTAACCAGGACGGTATAAGGCTTAAAGCATGGACGCTCATCCTTTTCTGATCGGTTAAACTCCGGTCGACCTACTATCTGTTATTGGAATGGAGACCGATCATGCTTGTTCTATCGCGTGGTAACAAAGACTGTATTACCTTCCCCGAACTCGATATCAAAATCGAGATTCTTCAAGTGAAGGGCTCGAAGGTGCGAGTCGGTATCGACGCTCCATTAGAGATTAAGGTGCTTCGCGGGGAGTTAGCCGCTGGCCAACCCGAGATCGCCAAGAAGATTCTTGTAGACTCTAGATCAGATCACGAAGCTAGAAATCGGCTCAATCGCTTGACCGTTGCGTCCGCTCTGACGAAGAAGCTTCTCGCGCAAGGTAAAACGAACCTAGCAGCAAATACGCTCAGCGACGCTCTAGACGGAATTGCCGACCAAACTCACGAAACCAAGGGGGCTACCACCACCCAGGAGGCCAGCAACGGCCCACGTGCATTGTTGATTGAAGATGCGGCTAACGAGCGTGAGATGCTGGCCGGTTTTCTACGTCTTCATGGTTACAACGTCGACACGGTCGAAGATGGTATCGAGGCAATTGAGTTCCTTGAAGACAATGAGAAGCCAGACTTCATCGTTGTTGACATGAATCTCCCTCGACTCAATGGGGCGTCGGTCATTCGTAAAGTTAGGGCCAACCCAGGCTTTGACGGTGTTAAAATCTTTGCTGTCAGTGGTTCCACCCCCGCCACAGCAGGCGTGGATGTCAGCAAGAATCGTGTTGCAGCTTGGTTTCAAAAGCCTTTGAAACCATCGGGGCTTGTTGCATCAATCAACCGGCACGTACATCAGTCTTCGCAAGTGACCGTCCCTGTCTCTGCCAACTAGGCTTCTCACGGAAAGTTCATGAACAACAGACGATTTTGTTCTAACGGAACGCCGTCACGATTTAAGTAATAGAAATCAATCGATCTGGAAACGGAAGCGGGACGCGTTGAAGCCAAGATGAGCGGAGCGTTGCAAGATGGATTGTCGCCTTGCCGCACGGATCGAATTGTGGAGGACATGCCAAATGTTGGCATGTCCTCTTTTTTATTGTTCTTTTGCATGAGTCCAAGCAACAAATTACGCCGCCTTAGACTGCTTATCATTGTCGGCGGTTGTTGATGGAACAATCGCACCGACATCCGCTGGTCGGACTCGGATCTCGCGCTGCGGGAAAGCGATCTCGATATTCTTCTGGCGGAAGGTCTGGTCGATTGCCATATTCAATTCGTGTTGAATCTTGGGCAAGCTGTCCCTGTCAGGAAGCACCACACGCAACTCGAAATCCAATGTGCTTTCGCCAAAGCACTTGAAAACAACCTCAGGGGCCGGGTCGCGCCTGACGCGCGGATGCCGCCGTGCGACCTCCAACAAACTTTCCTCCACCATTTTCGTGTCACTTCCGTAAGCGACGCCAACGGAAATGATGGTTCGGTACAGCGAATCCGATAGCGTCCAATTCATTACGTCATCGGTAATAAATTTTTTGTTGGGCACAATCAACTCGCGGTGATCGAGATCGCGAATCGTTGTTGCGCGAAGCTCCATGCGCGAAACGGTTCCAGTAATGCCGTTAACCGAGACGAAATCTCCAACTCGTACCGGGCGCTCAATCAGGATGATGATCCCGGAAATTAGGTTCGCAAAGATTTCTTGTAAGCCGAAGCCAAGGCCAACCGTTAATCCAGCAGCCAACCACTGCACGCTAGACCATGAGAATCCAACCATGTGCACGGCGAACAGAATTCCGAAAATGCCACACATATATCGGACAACAAATGAAATCGCATATCGCCCGCCTTTGTCCAGTGGCAAACGCTCCAGCAGTGTGATCTCCAGCAGTCCCGGCAGGTTGCGGCTAAGTACAAACGTCATGGCGAGCACACCGAGCCCCATGAGGACATCCCGAGGCGTGATCAATTCTGGATTTCCCAACGAATCCACACGAGTCGACTTCCACAACGCGATGCTGTCCAAATATGAAATCGTTGGCGAGACGGTAGACCAAATCTGCCACGCCACGACGATCATGCCCATCAAAGCGGTAACGTTAACCAAGCGGTTAACTTGCGAGGATATTTCGCCAATGTTGATCGTTTCATCTTTGTCAATTTGACCTTCTTCATTGCGGTCAAGCTGTCGTAACTTGATCCGAAATTGTGCGGTTAATAGAACGCGGCTAATGAAGGCGGCCACAATCGCCAGTGCAAATACGGCCAACGCACTCCAGATCGCGCGCGTGCTCATTTCAAACGCGGTGAAGTGGTATCCGGTCGCTGACATGAAACACAGCGTCAGTAACACTAACGGCAAAAGTGTTAGCGCCAATCGACGCGGAAATGCAGTCCAAGGCTCGGCAGCCGTCAACGTCGCGACATCGATAGGACCACCACTCAAAAGGCTCTCATTTGATCTGCGGCGTTCGGCGCGGCCAACGCGCAGTCCGCGCCGACTCAGATTTTGATCCCAAGATCTATTGATGATACGGCAGCCAAGTATCAGACCGGTCGTCAAGGCAACGATGGAGCCAATGAAGAACATACGTCCCAGTGAATCGCTCCATGAGCCTTCCTGAAACGTGATTAGCGCGACTGCAAAAAATCGACACGGCAAGCTGACACAAACGAACGTCCACATCAGCGTATGCAATCCTTGGCAGAAACCAGTGTCCCAACCAAAATGTCGATGAGCGGGTCCTTTGGGTGAAACTAAGGCGGTCAGCATCATCGAAACCAATACAATGGGAGCTAGATCCTTCAGTCCTTGGCAAACGGCTCCCCGCAAGGAGTTGAGGTCGTACGCTGGAGACATCTGCCAAACCAGAAACATCATTGCCAACGGCACAAACAACGCGGACAGCATCGAAAACACGACGCTTGAGAGCATCGGTCGGTAACGCGAGAAGCGTTGGATGTCCTTGATTAAATCAGGATTCTGCGGCAAACTTGAATGTAAATCGCTAGTGACACTTGCCATTATTAGCTCTGGCTATTGTTTTGAATCTGCTATGAATTTGACGAAAGTCAACGTTTGATGTGTTTGGTGATGGGGTGAAACGGTCGGTCACCCCTTGAAACGCCGGCTGAACACAAACAGCCCTACCAAGCCCATCAATCCGACGGCCGATTCGTGTGGACGATGGCACATGCGGGTGGTTAAACAATCCAGCAAACCGTACCACCGCACAGGGTCGAAAAACTCCTGCGCACCGTGTCGAGTTTTCACGAGATGATCGAGGCCAATCGATTTGGCCGACTGGATCCACAACGTCTGTTCATCCACAAATTTCTTCGTACTTTCGATTTCGCTGACTAACTGTTTGCGCTCGGACACAATGCTTCGCAGCAGTTCGGTGTAGTCGTGATAGTCCGAGCTCAGCTGATCGTATTGCTGGCGGATACCATCGACGAAATCTAAAGCCATTGTTTTGAGCTCTTCAGCTGACGTTGTCTCAGAAACTACACCCGCGAGTCGGGCGTCGACGTATTCCAATGGGTGGGCCAGCGGCCGACGTGATTCGTTTAGTTCGAGTTGTTCAAGGTTGATCTTACGCAGCTCCGATTCAATCTCCCTGATCCGTGATCGAGAGCGAAACGGGGTTGGAAGCTGTCGTCGAATGTCCACCAGTAGAATTCCGTTTGCCTCGTGATAAGTGGAACCGACGATACTTTTTTCGGCCGTCTCGTGATGGTTTTTCACGATATTTAGTTCTGACTGAACCTCGAGATCTTCCTCGCTGGCCAATCGGATTTTTTCGGCAAATTCTGCTCGCAGCTGAATTAATTGGGCATTGGTATTAGCGAGAGTTTTGAGGGCTGGCGCGGCTTCTATCGTTTTAAGCGTTGCCAAGCGAACCTCTTCAGCGATGTCGTTGCGACGCTGTTCGTTGGCGGCAAAGTTCCAAGATTCGATTTCCAATTCCAAAAATTTGATGTCGCGCAACAATTCGTCACCGCGCATCGGTAGCAACCGATTCTCAAATTCATGCCACTTCGATTCGCTTCCGAGCGCTTTGATTTTGTACTCCAACTCCAGTTCTTGTGCCCTCAACATGACCAATGCGTAGACATTGTCGTCGCCATTCTCTTGGTCTTTCATTTGCTGGTTGATGTCGGCTAGTTCGGAATTCGCTTTCGTACGTTCCCCTGGAATCTTCTCCATACGTTTCTTCTGCAACAGCTCCGACTTATTGATCTCACGGAGGCGTTCGTTTCTCTCTGCCAGATCAGCCCGAAGTTGCTCTAGTTGTGCGAACAGTTCGTCTGCGGTGGCGTTTTTGGCTGGTTGCTTCTGCTCTCGGCCCTTTTCCAGATGCCCTATCAAACGATCTTTTTCCTGTTCGAAGTTACGAGATCTGTTCTCGTGTTTGAGGTCCTTCAACATGTACTTATTGGCTTGGGCAAGCGCCTTACGGGCATTCTCTAGCCGCCCCAAGTGCCGCGTTTGTTCCTCCCCACTTTCACTCTCTGCCGCGCGCTGTTGAATCTGAATTTGTTCATACAACTGTCCCAGCTCTTGCTCCGAAATCGGCACATCGGCGGTTCCACCCTCGGGCAACGCGGGCGCCATCCTTTGTCCTGCTGCAACCGGCGGCGCAACACCGACGTTTGGCAACGCAACACCGGGCAGTAATTCTGCTTGAGGTGCGGACGTCTGCTGTGGTTCGGCTTCGGCCGTTATGGGGGGAAACGATTCAACGCGCGGTTGCTCCATCGCAGCAAACCCGTCGGGAGTTTGCGAAACAGCATCTTCCCAGTAAGCAACTTGGTCCACCTGCGAGTCGGCGTCGATACCGTGTTGCGAGAAACGAGTGGCCGATGGCTCTTGAGTTTGATTCCAACGGTCTTCAACGATCAAACTTTCAAAATGGCGAAACTCGGAATCACTCAACAGGTCTTCAGCCAGATCACCTTGTTCTAGAGTGAAGTCGACCCTCGGGCTGGACGATTCCTCAATAAGCGATGCCGGCGAACCTGCCATGGTACTTGCCGTCGCAGAAGAACGATTTGCTTCGGCAATAGTAAATGATTCGCTTTGACCATCGTGGTTAGGGCGTAGACTACTGACGGGATCCAACCGTTGCGCCACAGCGATGTGGGCGGAGCAGATCCACAGCCCAATCACAAGATTGGCGGAGATTTTCAGTAGAACCAGATTTTTCAAGAGACGCACGGGGACCATCGCAGACAGAAACTGGGACTCAACTTCAAGTGAACTCATACGAGTTCACCGAGCTAAAAGGTCACGGAGTCTAGGATTTTGCCAGCGCGAGGCCAAGATCATTCACAAGGCCAAGAAAAGTCGCCTATACCGTGGGGATTTTCGGTCGCCGCCGACGGACGCTAGCGAAGTCCTGTGGTCACGCGTTGCTGGCGTTTTGCTTTCGTGTTTTTAGGTCGGACCGCATTTGCTGCAAAACTTCTCGGTTGAGCGGATAGAACAACATCACAACGGCTGCCAGAATCAAGAATACAGCTGGGATCAAACTCATCATGGCCACAATACCCGTCAGCGTTGCATCAGATTGCAGCTGACGATCTCCATCAATGGGTTGGACGAATCCAAAAAAGAACAAGCACCATGCCGGAATCGCTCCGCCAATGGCTCCGCCAATTTTTTGGGATAATGATGCGGACGCAAACACTAGTCCGGTCGCCGACCGACTGTTTTTCCATTCGAAATGGTCAGCCACATCGGCATACATCGCCCACGTCAGCACCACGATTGGTCCGCTGGCAAATGAACCTACGATCTGCAAAGCGTATACCCATTCGATTTGATCAGGCCCAAGAAACCAGAGCGCTCCGGTGCACAACGCCAACAGCGTACTGGAAATAATCATTATCCACTTCGATCCCAACCAGCTCCGAAGCTGAGGAGCTACGACCGTGCCACAAATACATGCTAACGAGCCCACCACCAAGAAAACACCAAACGAGGCATTCAGGTAGTAACTAAAGTAAAATGCGGTCGCACTGCCGCGGGTCCAGCCGGCGATTAAGTGCGCCATCCCATAAGCCGACATGACCAGCCAAGGCCGATTGCGAACCAGATCGGTCAAATCCGTTTTCCAAGTACCTGTCGAATCTTCAACAGGCTCAACCCGTTCGCGTGTGGTTAAAAAAGTAATAACGAACAGGACGACTGCGACCAATGCGTAACATACCACGGTCCAGAAAAACCCCACCTGTTTATCAACCACGACCATCGTACTGACACCGTCGACGATCCGTCTTTCCGTTCCGCCAAACCACGCAACCAGCGGCTCGGTACAGATCTGGATAACAATCGCGCCGCCATACGCGCAAACAAATCGCCACGTCGAAAGGCTGGTTCGTTCGACAGGATCTTCGGAGATCACTCCCATCAACGCGCCGTAAGGAAGATTAATTGCAGTGTAAGCCACGAACACTGCCGCGTACGTGATGTAGGCGTACACCAGCTTTCCGTTGGGCGACAAATCGGGCGTGTAAAAAGTCAACATGCCCGTCAGCGCAAACGGAACCGCCATCCAGATTAAATATGGACGAAACCGCCCCCAAGCCGTTCGTGTGCGGTCAGCCAACATTCCGATTAGCGGATCATTGATCGCATCAAACAACTTCGTCACAAAGAACATCGTTCCAGCAGCAGCCGGTGTAATCCCAAAGACATCGGTGTAAAAAATTAGCTGAAAGTACTCAAACAACTTCCAGTAGAGATTCGAAGCCGTGTCGCCGAGGCCGTAGCCGAATTTTTCTCCAATCGTCAGCCGTGCATCTGGCTGGCGATCGTTTGAACTGTATGGATTGTCAACCATTTATTTGGGAGTACCATCGCAATGTGGTAGAGGAGGCCAGAGACTCAAATAACACGCTTCATCGTAGCCAGGCTCGCTAAGTGTGAGTTCTCGAAAATTCAGCGACAGACAGAAATCAATGCTCGCATCAGCCCGCGTGCAACCGCTCTCACAATTACCATTCTGAAGTAGTTCGACTTTTCAACAAGGTCAACGGTTGGGACTTCTTTCAAAAAAGCTAACTGCGGTAAAAAGCTATGGGGTTGAACCCACCGGTTTAGAACTCCATAATCGTTTCTCTTGTCGATCGCATTCACCCAGAACCAATTCACTGAGTCGGCTGGGAATGAGTGACCACATTTATGGTCCCGAACATCGCACTAACAAAGAACTGGACTCCTCTGTGAAGAAGAATGTGACCATTAGCGACATTGCCGCTCATGCCAACGTATCCAAGAGTACCGTTTCGAGAGTCCTCAACAACACCACCCCGGTGAACGAGGAGAAACGTGAGGCCGTTCTGAAGGCTATGAAGGAGATGAACTTCGAGCCCAATGTCTTCGCCAGAGGGCTTGCCAGTGGCCAATCCTATACTGTCGGAGTCGTGACGCAGAACCTCGGCAGCCCCTTCTATGACTCAATTTCTCAAGGAGTCGTCGCCGGACTTGCCGATACAGCCTACTCACCAATTTTTGCTGATGGTCAATGGCAATCGGACATCGGTAAGGCGGTTGTAAAAACCTTGATTGGTAGAATGGTCGATGGCTTAATCGTGATTGGCAGCCGCCTTAACGCTGAATTTTTAGACGAATTGAAACAGACACTTCCAACCTTGTTGGTTGGCAACCAAATAGAGGGCTGGGACAGCCAGTCAATGTTCATCGACAATGAACAGGCCGCATGGGAAGCGACGCAACACTTGATTGATTTGGGGCACACACAAATCGCACACATCACTGGAATCTCCGAGCATCAGGATTCTATCCGACGATTGGCAGGCTATCGCAGGGCGCTCGAAGAAGCCAAAATTGCTGTGGATGAAGACTTGATCTGGGAAGGAAAATTCGATGGCGAATCGGGAGTGATGGGGGTCGAAGCGTTGCTCAAGCGGGGCAAGCCGTTTACTGCAATTTTTGCCGCCAACGACTCGACAGCTTTCGGAGCCCGACTGGCGCTTTACCGTCGTGGAATTCGCGTGCCTGAAGACGTTTCCATTGTTGGGTTTGATGACCAGAACGAAGCAGCATTTGCAACTCCTCCTCTGACCACCATCCGGCAACCGGGCGAAGAGATCGGCATCGCGGCGGCAGAGACAATTGTTAAATTGATCAACAAACAAGAATGCAAGATCCAAAATTTGAAAGCCAAACTGGTTGTGCGCGAATCAACTTGTGCACCCAAAATTGGCTCATAAAAACTACAAAATCATCGCTCAGACGGATTCGTTGAAAATCTAGATCGCCAGATAAAGCGGTAAATCAGTCCGACCGCTATCCAGCCGCAACCAATCAACCAAACCGTTGGGGCGACGCAGAACGCGAGTCCCAAACAGGCCAACAAACCGATCCATGCTGGCCAAATATGGTAGAGCCGCTCCTCGGGAGCCATCCGGATGGCACACGCATTGGTAATTCCGTAGTAAACCAATACAGTAAACGCACTGATCGACCACGTCATCCGCACGCTGCCGATGGCGATCAGCAAAGCGATAATACCAGCGACCAGCAGCGTCGCCCCCATCGGCGAACCAGAGGTGGAACTTACTTTTGAGAAGACGCGCGGTATGTCGCCGCGCCGCCCCAGTGCCAAAGCCACCCGCGACAGGCCAAGTATCAAATTAAATAACACACCAAGCAACGCCACCGTCGCACCAATGCCGATGACAGTCGGCATCCACGGCGCAGAAAAATGCTGGGCGACCATCTTTAAGGGCGCCTCGCCATTGTTGGCTGCCGCCGCGAATGCATCGGCCCCCACGGTCGACACTCCCACTGCGGTCACTGCAAGATAGAGCACCATCGAGCATAGCAATGTGGTGACAATTGCGCGCGGAATCGTAGCGCGTGGCGATTTAACTTCCTCCCCCAAGGTCGCAATGCGTCCATACCCTGTATAGGCAACAAACATTAACGCTGTGGCTTCTAGGATTCCTTGCCACCCTTTCTCAACAGGCTGGGAAGCTCCTAAGCCAACCATTTTAACGCTGCCATATAATCCGTCGAAAAACCCACACAAAATGAATAGTATCAGAGCGCTAAACGTGATCAGCACCAGCACCGTATTGACGCCCGCGCTGCGTTTGATTCCTGTCAACGAAATCACCGTCAATACAACCAAAGCGGTCCAAGCCAACAGCAGCGTTACCGCCCAATGAAACTCGGCTGCCGCAGAATCTGAAATCAACGCCAGTACGTATCCTGCAAATCCCAGCGCTGCGGTCGCGGCCGATGCCGCTTTGGCTGTCAGGAACATCCAGCCGGCCACGAAACCGATCGTTGGATTGAGCCACCGGTTGGCATATTCGTAGGTGCCGCCGCTCACGGGATGGTTAGCCGCCAATTGAGCGCTGCTCATTCCGTTGCAGATCGCGACCAGCGACGCCAATAAAATCGCCAGCAGCACCCATGATCCGGCCGCCGCCGTCGCAATAGCAACACTCACGAAGATGCCGGTTCCCACGATCGAGCCGAGCCCCAACATCGTTGCGTCAAAGATTCCTAGATCACGCTTGAGTTGATTCATATCAATCGATCAGTCATAGTAAGAAGTCATCCAGCAGTCGTCTTAAGTCACTTCGCGCACTGCCAACAGGCTATCGAAATGAATCTCCGGAAACAACTCCTCGTCGCAAACTCGCGCAACAACGCGGACATCGTGATGGCCCATGTCCAAGGGCACCCTGAATCACTCCCAGAATTAATGGCGTGCTTCTTCAGTGACGAAGTTATCGTTGCCCAACGCGCTGCACAAGTCGTTGGCGATATAGGACGCGACTCTCCCGAAGCGCTTAAGCCATGGTGGAATGAAATGGTCGACGCGTCGGCCAACCCCGTCCATCAAGCTATCCGCAGAAACGTGACGCGCTATTTCAGCGAACTGCAACTCAAGCTGCCAAAGAAACTGGAAAGCAAACTGATCGACGACTGCACCAATTTTGTCGCCGATTCGGGCGAGGGCGTGGCGATCGCTGCGTTCTCCATGAACTTCGTCGCCGACCGCGCCGCAAACTACCCGCAACACGCTCAAAGGCTTGCACGCATATTGGTTCGCTTGCTTCCCGGCCGCCCGCCGGGGTTTCAAAATCGCGGGCGCAAAGTTCTAAAGCAACTCGCTGATCTAGACATCACAGAATAACGCCATTCCATTGCAAACCGCGAAAGGGCTCGCCAAACAAAGTTGACGAGCCCATTTAGTCTCTTTGAGATAGTTTCGTGTCGACTATCGGCTACTCAGCTTCGTTGCCTCAGCTCCCGAACGCAATGCAGGATCAAGATCAAAACGATCGAGATTCATTACCTTGTCCCAAGCAGCCACGAAGTCTTTGACAAACTTTTCTTTGGCGTCGCTGCTGCCATAGACTTCTGCGATAGCACGAAGCTGTGAGTTCGATCCGAAAACCAAATCGACCCGCGAACCCGTCCATTTCACCTCGTTCGTCTTACGGTCGACTCCCTCAAAAACATTCTCGTCCGCTGCAGATTTCTTCCACTTGGTTCTCATGTCCAACAAGTTCACAAAAAAGTCATTGGTCAACTTACCCGGCTCTAAAGTAAACACACCATGTGCCGTCTGGGCATGATTGGCTCCCAACACACGCAAACCTCCGACAAGCACTGTCATCTCTGGAGCGGTGAGCGTCAAAAGATTCGCCTTGTCTACCAACAATTCCTCCGCCGCACGGCTGGAGTGACTCTGCATGTAATTGCGGAACCCGTCAGACTTTGGTTCTAGATAGGCGATCGAATCCGCATCGGTCATCTTCTCGGTCGCATCGGTACGACCGGGCGAGAACGGAACCTCGATCTCCTGACCGGCTTGCTTGGCCGCCTCTTCGACAGCCGCACACCCGCCCAGCACAATCAAATCAGCCAACGAGACTTTCTTTCCGCCAACAGCAGAGCCGTTGAATTCCTCCTGAACCTCCTCAAGTTTCTCTAGCACCTTGGCCAATTGCTCAGGCTGATTGGCATCCCAATCCTTTTGAGGCGCCAATCGAAGCCGCGCTCCGTTGGCACCGCCACGTTTATCGCTGTTGCGGAAAGTCGATGCCGACGCCCATGCGGTTGACACTAATTGTGAAACGGACAAACCGGAACCAAGCAGTTTCGCTTTTAGATTCGCAATTTCATTGTCGTTGATCAATTCATGATCGACTTTTGGAATCGGATCCTGCCAAATTAATTCTTCTTTAGGAACATCCGGTCCCAAGTACCTAGAGACGGGCCCCATGTCGCGATGCGTCAGCTTGAACCAAGCTTTGGCAAAGGCGGCTTTGAACTGATCAGGATTCTCGTGAAACCTTTTGGAGATTGGGCCGTAAATCGGATCCATCTTCAGTGCGAGATCGGACGTGAACATCACCGGTTGATGAGACTTTGAATCGTCATGAGCATCGGGAACCGCCCCTTCGCCACCGCCATTTTGCGGAACCCATACCGTCGCACCAGCAGGCGTCTCCTTTTTCTCCCATTGGTAGCGAAACATGTTTTCGAAGTAGTCATGCGACCACTCGGCCGGAGTAGACGTCCACGCACCCTCGAGTCCGCTGGTGATTGTGTCGCCGGCGTTGCCGGTACCGAACTTGTTTTTCCAACCAAATCCTTGCTCTTCGATGGCAGCCGCTTCTGGCTCCCGTCCAACGTTTTCAGCCGGACCCGCGCCGTGGCCTTTTCCGAAAGTGTGTCCGCCGGCAATTAACGCCACGGTTTCTTCGTCGTTCATTGCCATCCGGCCAAACGTTTCGCGAATGTCCTTGGCGGATGCCAGAGGATCACCGTTACCATTGGGACCTTCCGGATTGACGTAAATCAGTCCCATTTGGACGGCTCCTAGCGGATTCTGAAGCTCACGATCGCCCGAGTAGCGTTTGTCGCCCAACCACTCTGTTTCCGGTCCCCAAAAAATATCGTTCTGCGGTTCCCAGACATCGGCGCGGCCTCCCGCGAATCCGAAAGGTTCAAATCCCATGTTCTCTAGCGCACAATTCCCGGTGAGGACCATCAGATCCGCCCAAGAAAGTTTGTTTCCGTATTTCTGTTTGATCGGCCACAGTAATCGGCGAGCTTTGTCTAGGTTGCCGTTGTCGGGCCAACTGTTCAATGGCGCGAAACGCTGCGTGCCGTAGCTTGCACCGCCACGTCCATCAGTCACGCGATAGGTGCCGGCGCTGTGCCAAGCCATCCGAATGAAAAATGGCCCATAGTTTCCATAATCCGCTGGCCACCAATCCTGAGAATCGGTCATCAGTGCGTCGATGTCCTTTTTGACGGCCGCCAAGTCAAGCTTCTTGAACTCTTTGGCGTAGTCGAACTCCTCGCCCATGGGATTTCCCTTGGCCGAATTCTGGTGCAGAATCTGAAGATTCAACTGGTTCGGCCACCACTCGCCATTGGAGTATGCTCCGGCCTTGGTGGGCATCTTCGTTTCGCCACCATGCATCACGGGGCATTTGGCGACAGGTTTATCGGCAGCCTCCTGCCCCAATGCGGGAGAGCTATCGCCGGTCGTCAGTCCCGCAGCAACCCCTATCGACCACACTAATAACCAGACTGAACTTCTTCCACCCGTGCCGTTTGTTCTCGAACGCATCATTAAGTCTCCAACTAAGTCTGTTTCTTTCCGGGCAATTTCCGCAAATTCACCGCGGATCCACCAATGTTTGGAAGTATCGCACTTGCCAAGATATAAATCCAATGCATAGTTTGGATAAATGCGATGCATAGATCACATGGGTTAATTTGGGCGGGTGGCAGTGCCCGCGCGTCGCCACGAAAATCGGGAGAACGCGAAACGATGCGTACGGATTTTGACTTTCAGCAGCTTTCTAACTTCCTTGCCGTTGCTAAGGCTGGCAACTTTACGCGAGCAGCAGAGGATGTCGGCATTTCGCAGCCCGCGCTCAGTCGGTCCATTCAAAAACTGGAGGGAACAATTGGCGAGCCGTTATTCGACCGGCAGCCACGTGGGGTGAAACTTACGGAGATCGGATCGTTCTTTTTGGTCCGCGCCAATCAGATCCGCGATTTGGTAGACGATACATTTGCCGAACTAAACGAGGCCAGTAACAAAGGGCAAATTCGCTTGGCGGTGATTCCTACGATCGCTCCCTTTCTGTTGCCGAAAGTCTTGAAGAAGTTTGGTGGTCTCCACCCTGAGATCAAGATTCAAGTTCAAGAAGATACCACTCAGAACATTGTTAGGCGGTGTAAAGATGGCGAGGTCGATCTGGCAATTTTAGCTTTGCCAATCAACGAAAAATATCTGGAGACCGAATCTCTGTTTGATGAGGAGCTTGTTCTGGTGATTCCAAAAGGCCACGCCTTGGAAAAGAAGAAGCGCATTCGCCTTTCTGACATCCAAGAATTTCCCTTCATCTCGCTCGACCAACAACATTGTCTATCCGACAACATTGCCGAGTTCTGTACGCGCCAGTCGATCGCGCCGGTGACGATTGAACGCACCAATCAGCTAGCCACGATTCAAGAACTTGTCGCTCTCCAACACGGCATCTCAATCATTCCCGCCATGGCGCAGCAACTGGATAAAAGCAAGCAACGCGTCTACCGCCCCTTCGCTGGCGAGAAGCCTAAACGCACGATTGCACTGCTGCAGAACCCTTACCGCTACGAACATCGTTTTGTCGCGCTGTTCAAACAATACATGCGAGAATTTGCAAAAGAGACAACGAAGAGGTAGTGACGGCGGTATCAGAAGATGCCACGCTTTTTTCCAGTATCGGCTCTAGAAAAACGGCCCGCCGGCGACAAGAATGTATTGCACGCCGTTCTGCTGCCTTCTACCCAAACCCTGTTGGTCAGAATCGACAATCGAAGAAAGTTCAAGATGAAAAATCGTTTGCTTCACTACGTCCTACTGATGATAGTTCTACTGGCTGTTTCGGCTCCGGCCCAAGCCCAGCAGGAATCGGATTCGCTAGATCCATA
>CAZDBE010000031.1:0-27794 GCA_964503675.1 uncultured Pirellulaceae bacterium
GAGTTGGTGCCCAAACTGGTCAACATTGTCCACCGCGCCGCCCGTGAGCTTGAGTTTCAGGTGTTGATGATTTCTCACCACGATGTGGGGCTTTTTGAAAAGTACGCGGACAAGATCTACAGGCTGACACCAAAAAACGGAACCGTAGAAGCTGAGGTGATGACCGATTTAAACCGATAATTGTTTGCTTTTTTTGCCTCAATTCAGGTTCGCGTCCTATCAGAAGTTGAATAAAATGGGCCTCCTGTGCGACAATCGGAGTGCCGTCAGGCAAACCACAAAGAGAAAATTCCATGACCCAAACGCGAACACCTGTGACCGGAAGAAAAAAACGAGGCATCCCCGAAGGCACATGGATTCAGTGCCCCGACTGCAAATCGGCGATCTTCAAGAAAGAAGCGCAGCGGTTGATGCACGTGTGCCCAAGTTGCGAGTATCACATGTATGTGTCCGCTTCGGAGCGGATCGAACAGGTCCTCGACAGTGGTACGTTTGAGGAATGGGACCAAGATATGGTCGCCGGTGATCCTCTAGAATTCACCGATAGCCGCGCCTACGTTGACCGTATCAAGTCCGAGCAAAAGAAGACCGGGCTCAAAGATGCTGTCATAACGGGTTGCGGCATGATCCGAGCTAGACGTGTCGCGATCGGCGTAACCGATTCACAATTCATCATGGGATCAATGGGCAGCGTCGTCGGTGAACGACTGACTCGATTGACCGAACGTGCGACCGAACAAAATCTGCCGCTGATCATCATCAGTGGCTCCGGTGGCGGTGCTCGCATGCACGAGGGGATTCTGTCGCTGATGCAGATGGCCAAAGTCTCCGCTGCACTGGCGCGGCACGACGAAAAGGGCGGGCTGTTTATTTCCGTGCTGACCAACCCAACCATGGGAGGCGTCGCGGCCAGTTTCGCGTCGCTGGGAGATTTGGTTTTCGCAGAGCCAAAAGCGTTGATTGGTTTTGCCGGTCCACGGACGATTAAGGCGACCATTCAGATTGAGTTGCCCGATGGTTTTCAAACCAGCGAATTCTTGCTGGAGCATGGCTTTATCGATCGCATCGTGACGCGCGAGAAACTCAAATCAGAAATCGCACGGACGATCGATTACTGTGGCAAGTAACTTATCTTTGGCTTGTTAGCAAACAGACCAGTTTCAATGTAAGGCTACGGATGGGAATTTTCGACAAACTTTTCGGCGGTGGAGGATCGGGAAAAAAAGAGCGACTCGACGTAGCGTCACGCTTCCAAGTAGACCGGCACGCCTTCACCGGGACTATGTCCAAGTTTCATGTGGTCAAAGAGATCGGATCCGGAGATCTTTACGGTATTAAATTCCTTGACCGCGAGAAAACCGAGTATTTTAAAGCGCGATTCAAGGGGCTGAATAAGCCCAGTGAAGGCGTTATCGCGATGCAGATCTCTCATCCGTTGATTGTCGAGACCTTTGAGCACGGTGTGACGACCACTGGGATCGAGTACATCCTGATGGAGTACATTAAGGGGACTGGGCTGGACTCGGTCGTCCACTCGAAAAAGCAAGAGGTAGTCCCGCATCGATTAAAGATGATTCGTCAGATGGCGGAGAGTGTTCAAGCGGTTCATGATGCGGGTTTCATTCATCGCGATGTTTGCCCCCGGAACTTCATTTGCCACGACAATTTCTCATCGGTAAAGATGATCGATTTCGGTTTGACGATCCCCGATGAGCCGCCGTATCGTCTGCCAGGCAATCGTACCGGCACGCCGCAGTACATGGCACCAGAAATCGTTCGCCGTCGCGCGACCGATAGCCGCGTCGATGTTTTTGCTTTTGGCGTCACCATCTATCGTTTGCTGGCGTTTGAACATCCTTGGGGATCGACCGATACGACCGGCATGGCGGCACTGACTCACGACTCGGTGGCAGTCACTGATATCATGGAGCATCGGCCGGACCTGAATGAGAAACTGGCCCGCGCTGTTCATCGCTGTATCGAGGTAAATCCCGAGAAGCGTTTCAAAACCTGTAAGCACTTCCTCACCGCGATTAGTACGGTTAAGAAAGAAACTGCTTAAGAGTGATTCCAATGGGCGCGTAAGCTCGTAGCGATAGACATAATTAGAGACAAGGCAGAACAACTTATGCCCAAAAATGTACTTGGCACCGAGATTGAGCTGTGCTGTGGCAATCCGATGACCGGATTCTATCGTGACGGCTATTGTCGGACAGGGCAGACGGATTACGGCCTGCATATTGTTTGTGCTCAAGTGACCGACGAATTCCTAGAATTCAGCAAACAAGCCGGCAACGATCTTTCGACGCCGCGCCCCGAGTACGATTTTCCTGGACTGGTCGATGGCGATCGCTGGTGCCTTTGCGTGGAACGTTGGAAAGAAGCGCTTGCTGCTGGAATGGCTCCGAAAGTGTTCCTCGAAGGGACGCACATGAGCGCGATAGAGTTTGTCTCGATCGAAGACCTTAAGAAACACGCGGTTTGATCTGATTTGCTGGCGCATCTTTTGTGAGGCTAAAGGCATCTCCCTTCCAGCGTAAGCGCATGAGTCCTCCCAACGATCACACTACAGCGAATCCATTTGCCTCCGGTAGCTGGCTTCGTCGATCACGTCTGTCAAGAATTGGTAACTTATTAAGTACTTTTGAATTCGAGTGGAGTCACGCTTTTTCGATTCTTCGCGATACAAAGCGCGCCCCAAAGACGTGTTGTCCTTTAAATCCGCCAGCTTGACTTCAAGTGCCAACGGGTTCGTTTTGATTCGAACGATGTAGTCCTCGTAGGAAACATCGCTACGGTGGGTCACTAAACCGACGGCCTCAACAACAGCGTCTGAAAACCCTTTTGTCCTCAGATCGTCGAGCGTGATGGACGTGTCTTCGACCAAGTCATGCATCACTGCAACCATTTTTGCGTCCAGTGAATTCACAGACATCATCGCTCTTATGCAATGCAAAACATAAGGAGCCCCACTCTTATCGGTGACGCCTCGAAAGTTTGTCGAAACTAAAACTAGAGCTTCATCCAAATCCGCCATCATATTTCTTTCATCATGTTTTGGTTGATCGGCAAGTTGTTTCCTCTACGTCGGGCCGGCATCAATCACGGCCTGCGTCGCCTTGTCAGAGTACTTGGCAAAATTTTCTTGGAAGGCAGCCGTCAATTTGTTCGCCATTGCAACGTAGTCTGCAGGATCTTTCCACGTCCCCTTGGGACGCAAAATCTTTCCCGGAACTCCGGGGCAAGCTTTGGGAATTGCCAAACCAAAATGCTTGTCTTTCGCGTAGTCGGCGATTGCTAGAGTGCCGTTATGGATTGCATCAATGATGGCGCGGGTGAAGGAAAGGCTGATACGTGAGCCATCACCGAACGCGCCGCCGCTCCAGCCGGTGTTGACCAGCCACGCCGAAGAGTTGTGCAGCTTCATCTTTGCCGCCAATAGTTCCGCGTAGCGCGTTGGATGCCAGACCAAAAATGCCGCGCCGAAACAAGCGCTAAAGGTTGCCTGTGGTTCGGAAACCCCCATCTCCGTTCCCGCGACTTTTGCGGTATAGCCGCTGATGAAGTGATACATCGCCTGTTCGGCGGTCAATTTACTGACCGGCGGCAATACACCAAACGCGTCACACGTCAGGAAGATAATGTTCTTGGGTGAATCGGTCACGCACGGCACCCGAGCATTGTCGATGAACTCGATCGGATAAGAGCAGCGCGTGTTCTGAGTGATTGAGGTATCGGAGTAGTCGACCGCGTGCGTTAGGGGATCTTGCACTGTGTTTTCTAGCACCGACCCAAATCGAATCGCGTTGTAAATCTCCGGCTCTTTCTCCGCCGAGAGGTTCACGCACTTCGCGTAGCAACCGCCCTCGATGTTGAAAACATGATCTTCGGTCCAGCAATGTTCGTCGTCGCCGATCAATTTGCGGTTCTGGTCAGCGGAAAGCGTTGTTTTTCCAGTGCCGGAGAGCCCAAAAAACAATGTCACGTCGTGTTGTTCACCTTCGTTGCAGGAACAATGCATCGACAGCACATCGCGTTTGGGCATCAGGTAGTTCATGATCGTGAACACGCCCTTTTTCATTTCGCCCGCATACTCGGTACCCAAAATGACCATTTCCCGGCTATCGAAATTGATCGACACGCTGGTTTCCGTTTCGACATCCTCGATGGAGGTGTCGGCGGATTGGCAGCCGGCGTTGTAAATCACGTAGTCCGGCTCACCAAAGTCAGCCAACTCCTGTTCGGTTGGTCGAATCAACATGTTGTGCATAAACAGCGCATGATAGGCGCGCGAACAGATGACGCGAATCTTTAGCCGATGTTTTGTCTCCCAGCCGGCAAACGCATCCAGCACGTACAGATGTTCACTGCTGTCCAAATAATCGGTTGCCTGCTGGCGAACTTTTGCGAAGGACGCTTCCTTCATCGGGATATTGACCTCGCCCCACCAAACATCGGCATCTATCGAATCTTGAGAAACGATGCGTTTGTCGCTTGGGCTTCGTCCGGTTTTTTTGCCCGACGTGGCCGCTAGGCCGCCGGATTTGGTGATTGTGCCACCATCAAACAGAACGGCGTGCTCGTAAAGCTTTGCCGGCGCCGCGTTGCGATGAACTTCTAGGGGAAACCGCCCCTGTGTGATTTCGCTAATCCGTTTCATGGTTTCTTTCTAAAAAATCACGCAGTTCGGCAAAGTAATTAGGGTAGGTCTTAGAAACGCAGTGAGGATTGGTGATTACTACGCCTTCTTGTTTCAAGCCTACTAATGCGAGGCTCATCGCCATCCTGTGGTCGTCGTATGTTTCGATGATAGCTGGATTCAGAGGCCCCGGATGCACGGTCAGCCCGTCATGCCGCTCGTCGACTTGCACGCCAAACTTGCGCAGTTCGATGGCAAGGTTTCCAATTCGATCGGTTTCCTTGACGCGGTTGTGAGCCACGTT
The DNA here is from genome assembly GCA_964503675.1 of uncultured Pirellulaceae bacterium. GTDB lineage: Bacteria > Planctomycetota > Planctomycetia > Pirellulales > Pirellulaceae > Mariniblastus. The sequence continues at coordinate 4,944 of CAZDBE010000031.1, forward strand.
TCGTATATTCGTTGGGCCTTCGACAAATAGCGCCACGCTGGTCAGCGTCTGGACGGTATCACTGACATTGGACATGTCGATATCGATGCCGTGTTTTGCGGGCCCTGTCACGCTGATGTGATCGCTGCCCCAATGTACGTCGCAGCCCATTTTTTCGAGGCAATCCACGAAACCGACATCGCCTTGAAGCGAATCGCGCGAGAGGCCAGTGACGGTTGCCGCTCCTCCACAGATCGCCGCCGCCGCCCAAAAGTAACTGGCGGCCGACGCGTCCGGTTCGATGTCGTATTTGTTGGCTGTGTATTTTTGCTTCGCGTCAATTGAAAAATGAGTTAGCGACTCGTCGGACTTGCACTCAACCCCAAACGACTTCATCACCTCAATCGTCATGTGCACGTAGGGTTTGGAGATCAACGGGCCGTCGATGGAAAATTCAACATCGCCCGGGGCCTGAGCCGCCGCCATTAGCAGCCCGCTCAAATATTGACTGGAGATGTTGCCACTGACACCGACTTTGCCCCCGGAAATAGGCGGCGACTTAATTTTTACAGGCGGGCAGCCGCCGGGCGAGAGGGCTGTTGTTTTCGAGCCCAATCCTTGGAGGGCTTCGACCAACGGGCCAATAGGCCGTTCGCGCATGCGGTCCACGCCGTCGAGTTTAAAATTGCCGCCGGCGAAGCCCAGCATGGCGGTCAAGAACCGGACGGTCGTTCCGCTGTTACCAATGAAAAGGTCTTCGTCACAATTGGTGAATTTGCCGCCAGTGCCATGGACCGTGAGCCGATTTTGACTCATATCTACTTCGACTTTGACACCAACTTTTTGCAGGCTGTCGATCATCACGCGCGTGTCGTCGCTGTCGAGTGCACCGGTCAAGACAGAAGTACCATCGGCAAGTGCCGCACAGACCAACGCGCGGTTGGTGATACTTTTGGATCCGGGAGGGGCGATCGAAGCGCTAACTGGATGAGAGCATGTTTCGATAGTAATCGCATCGTCGACGGGTTTGGATTCAGTCACGGTGAAGAATTGGCAGCGTGGTTTAGGCGGTGAAAATGTGTGTAGTCGCCGAAATTAGTCGGCAGTTATTCGTGAGAAGTCGTTTTACCAAAAATCGAACCGTTTATATATGTGGGCCGATCGAATCGACCCACAACCGCCCGTCGACGGTTATACTTGAAGGCTTAAAGCTCAGAAACCGCTCTCAATCATAGGAGAACTATTGATGAAATCCCCGCACCGTCGTCAGTTTTTGGCCGCAACCGCAGCAACGGCCGCCACTTCGGCATCGTTGGCACTAGCTGGATCCGTATTGGCTAAAACGCCTAAAAACCCTAGGAAAAATGCTGATGCCGAGAACCTTTTCGATATCTCTTTGGCTCAGTGGTCGCTTCATCGTCGGCTCCGCGGTGGAATGGATAACTTAGATTTCGCCAAGGTTGCGAAAGAGGAATTCGGCATCGGAGCCATCGAATACGTCAACCAGTTCTTCAAAGACAAGGCAAAAGACGAGAAATACCTTGGTGAAATGATGAAAAGGGCCGACGATCATGGCGTAAAAGCGCTGCTGATCATGATCGATGGCGAGGGGAATCTGGGCGACGCCGACGACGCAAAACGCAAAAAAGCGGTTGAGAATCACCACAAATGGGTCGATGCAGCGAAGTTCATGGGATGCCACTCGATTCGGGTCAACGCGGCCTCAGGCGGTACTTATTCGGAGCAAGTGGACCGAGCCGCCGATGGCTTAGGCCAACTTTGTGATTACGCGGCCAAGGACGGAATTGGAGTGATCGTTGAGAACCATGGCGGTCTCTCATCCAACGGCCAATGGTTGGCTCAGGTGATCCGCAAAGTGGGCAAGCCAAACTGTGGAACGTTGCCAGACTTCGGGAACTTCGTAATCAACAGAGGCGGAGAAGACGCCTTTCTTGAATATGACCGATATTTGGGTATGGCGTCTTTAATGCCATTCGCAAAAGCCGTTTCTGCCAAGTCGCATGACTTTGATGGCGACGGAAATGAGACCAAAACTGACTATATGAAAATGCTCACGATCATGCTCGATGCAGGGTATCGCGGCCACGTTGGCGTCGAGTATGAGGGCAAAGGATTGAGTGAATCTGAGGGTATCAAAGCGACGAAAAATCTGCTTGAGAAATGCCGGAGTGAACTCGCCGCGAACTACGCAAATGATTAATTGATCGCTGCTGCTGACCCAATGTCGGTGGCACATCTATAGAACGGCATACCATACGCCAAACGCTAGCACTCGCCGCTAGCGTTTGGCTTTTTCATGCGCTCAACGTCGCGCTAGGTCTTGGGCGGCCGCGCTGAGATCTGCGCTGGCTGAAAACGGCTACTGTAGAAATCTGTTGAGCACTCATCGATTTGCACTCTAAACCGCCTGCTCCCACACAAGAAGCCGACCCATTTCTCCTGTTTGGCCTAGTGTGTCGCCTCTGGCACTTTCCCGGCTGTTGGAGGGCCTTTCTTTAGCCAAAACGCCCTCAACCATAAAAAAAGACACTTGGTATATGCGACTAAGGCCGGTGCGCAAAAAAGAAGCAGATCTTTCGTGCGATGTTTTTGTGCACCACTGCGTGCTGTTTTTGCAGGTGGCCGAAATTGCCGTAATGCAAGCAGTAGCATGACATTACTTCTGATTACTTGCCCCTTGGAAATGATGGAGGCAAAAGAACGCAAGTCTCGCTGAGCTCGTCTGGCCCAACTGCCTTAGCACCCTCATCTACTTGAGATCGAGCTGATAGCAAGACCTGCATTCCTTTAGTGAATCAACCCTAGCTCAATAAGCTAATCAATGCAAAAGGAGTTCCAAGTGAACGAATCAATGGTAGCAGACGGATTTGAAGCCAAGTGTCAAAAGGTGTTACAGGTAGCGCGTGAGTTGCATGCTCGCCGTCCTGACTGGGTAACATTTTTCAGAGAAACATTGGGCGTCAGTGGTGCCGCTCGCAGTGTGTTCCCTGAGCAGAAAGATTATACCGTTTTTGAGCAGTCGGCAGAGTTCACTGAGATTCAAAATCTGGTCGCGAGTCTGAGAACTAAGAAACCTGCCAGCGGTAAAAACGAAGCCACTAAGGTGATTACCGTTCGATTACCCGAAAGTCTTCATGAATCCCTTAAGGCTGAAGCGGCCGATCACAATACTAGCATGAATAAGCTGTGTATTACTAAGTTGCTGATGGCGTTGATCGACGAACAAGAGCAAGCTCAGGCGGCTCAAGCACGGTCTAATCCTGCTGCTCCAGCAGTTCAGAATGCTCCCCCTCAAACTCCGCCGGCTGCAGTGAGCAATCCACAGACACCTCCCGTCGCAAACACACGGCAGGCTTTCCCGCAGCAAACGCAAAATCCATCATCAGGATTTCGCTCAACCTTCGGTCAGTAAGCCGAGGTTCGGTGTTTTTTAGGCAATGGAGGCGTTAGCAGGCCAGAGTTTTCATGAATTTTGGTGCCAGTCCTCCATTTGAAGACGGTAAAAAAGGGTATTTGGCTTTTAAGGCCGCAAGCGACTCTGGTCGAGCAGATGCGGCTGTTTGTCAAAATCCCTTCAACTTAGTCTAGTAGTCTGGGCTCCACCGGCATACGGAAAGCTTGCTCGCGCATTGGCGATTGCAGTTTAGGTTGGCAATTGTTAGCGAACCTTCGTTGGTCGGGAAGCTTCCTGTTGACATGCTTGATAGTGGTCGATAAAACATCGCTCTGTTAATTGAGGAGTGCTTTTCGCAAGGTATTCACTGCCTTATCGCTTAATCGCACCATTAGCATACACGGGGCCGTAGCTCAGCTGGGAGAGCGCTTGCATGGCATGCAAGAGGTCGAGGGTTCGACTCCCTTCGGCTCCACTGATTCAAGAATCTAGATCCAATTCATAAAAGACGCGGTCCATCAATAAGTTTGGCCCGCGTCCTTTTTTTGCTGAGCTGGGGACTCGTAGGTTTGCCCGTTGACCGCCGGATCCTTGGCAATATCCGGCACATTTGTCTAAGAAGCGGATTGCAACCAAGATGGTTTCGTGAACTTTTCTGACATCGATCTGCTCATCGGCAGCTAGTCCGCAGGTGCGATTTAGGCTGCGCCGTATCAGACCTTCCGCCCTTCAATTGCAAAGCAGTGCTCCATAAAAGAGCGGCTAGTGCCGCGCCGATCTAGGATTGAAGCGCAGAGCCTACGCTGTTGGAATATCTTTTCTACAGAAAACGATCAGTCCGACCGTCCAGCAAACTGCGGCTATAGCGAACAGAGCGGCCATTTCGGAAATGGGCCAGTTGCCTGATCGCACAATGTCGACTGGGCGAAAGTAACCAAGTATCCCCAGAAAACTTAGCGGTTGGATTGCTTCGATGAACGGCAACACGAAGTTTAGCACTGACGAAAGTAACAAGAAACCTGCGACGATCGACACGGCCATCCCGCGACGATCGACGATCGCGGAAACCATGCTGGAGATGCCTCCGACTGCGAGGATCAGGAAGAAGAAGTTCAGGGCAGGTTTAAAGTAGCGCGTGATCTCGACCGGTTCGTCGATTTCAAAAATCTGCAGCCCGATCCATACGCCAATCACGGGACAGATCGCCAGCAGCGCGCTTGCTGAAATCCATACCAACGACGTCGAGCAATAGACTTCCGCGCGCGTAACTGGCAACGTTAGAAGCAAATCTGCGGTGCCGCGTTCGACCTCGCCAGATGTCACGCGCGAGGTAGTTGCGATCACAGTCGACCACGACATGATCAAAACCAGTCCGTGGGTGAAGCAAACGGCGAACAAAACGCTGATCGAAATCTCGCCGGAAACGTCAATTCCGAATCCAAACTCAAAAATCTTTTGCAAGAACTCAAATTGCGACACAAACTTCATCAATTCGGCGCCCATGCCAAGCATCGACTGCGTAAATAGCACTACGAATCCAGTGATGCCTAATGAGGCGGCGGCGATCATAGGGAGTGACTCACCCAGCGTTTTCTTGAAAATCGTACGGTTGATCATGAAGGGTCTCCCGTCGACTTGCTTGAATCGTCAGATTCATAGTACGCGAGAAACAAATCACTAAGGTCGGGTTTAGCGACGATTAAGTCAATCACTTCGCGCTGGCCCAACCACTGAACCAATTCTTTTGTGTTGCCAGTCCACACACCTTTGATGGTTGCTCCGTCTCTTGTTCTACCTGTCAAAAGATCAGGCAATTTCCTAGGGATTGCCTCCTCAGAAGCAAACACGATTTCCACGTTTCGCAAGGCTTTGCTCTGCAAGGTGCTGATTAATTGTTGTTCAACAATTCGACCTTCGCGTAAAACGATCACTTCATCGCACAACTCTTCGACTTCGCTCAGCGAGTGGCTGGAGAACAGCACCGACCGACCGTCTTGAACAACGCTTTTCAACTCCGCGAAGACAGTTTTTCGAATCAAAGGGTCGAGTGCGCTGGTGGGTTCGTCCAAAATTAAGAGCTGCGGTTTGTGCATCAGCGCTTGGATCAATCCAAGCTTTTGCCGCATGCCGGTAGAGTAGTTTCGGACTCGTTTGTCCAACTCCAGCCCAAGCGACTGCGCTAGGCGATCGATCTCATCGTCACAGTTTTTTCGCCGGGCTCGGGCCATGAACTCTAGTGTTCGGCGGCCGGTAAGTCTGGGGTACAGATTGACGTCGCCGGGAAGATAGCCGATGTCACATCGGATTGATTTGCCATCCGTTTGAGAAGACTTTCCGAAGATCGATGATTGTCCGGAGGTGGGATTCAACAAGCCCAATAGAATGCGAATCGTGGTGGTTTTTCCAGCACCGTTGGGGCCAAGAAATCCTGTTAGCCTGCCCGGTTCGATGGAGAAGTCCACATCGTGAAGAACGGAGTGAAAGCCGTAGTTCTTCCGCAAGTTCTTGCAGTGGATAAGAGCGGTCGACAAGGGGGATTTTCCGTTTGAAGTTGCGGATTTTAACAACATCACTTCGTTCGAAGCCAGTGCTCAGTTATTGGAATCAAAGTTGAATCAAACCGAGAAATCTGCTCGATGATTCTTGGCATCCTTTTCTGCAGAAAAAGCCATGCCTGATTCTTGTAGTGGTTATCCATATTAGCAAAGTTTGCGCTTGCGAGTACATGCAATCCGATGCATGAGATTAGAGGGTAAATCACGTAGCGTTTGGCTGTCGGTAAACCACCGCTGAGCGCCCAACTAACCGGAAAAACCAACAGCTTTCTCACGCCAACTTCAGAATCTTACAAAGCCAAATAAGTGTCCATTCAGTTTTGAAAGCCGATCTTTCGATGTAAACGAAGACGAGAACATTTAGCTGGCTCAGCCTCTTATCTTTCTGCTTGCCCAGTGCTTTCCCCCTAAACCAACATGTCTCTGAGTGAATTTTATGGAAACCCCTGTGAATGCTGGTCTGCAAGTCCCCCCGACTGCAGTCCAGCACATCTCGCAAGAAAGCGAAGTAATTTCCAATCCTGAAGATGCCTCTGCCGATGCAGATCTTGCCGCCAAGCAGTATGCGGATGCTGAGAACGCGACGCTAAACTCCAAGATTATGATCATCGACGATGAGCAGCTGGTGATTCGCGTTGTAAAGAGATTTCTAGCGGCTGAAGGCTATCATAATTTCATCACCATCACCGACCCAAGGGACACGTTTAAAACGCTCAAGTCCGAGAAGCCGGACGTGGTTTTGATGGACATCATGATGCCGCACCTGACGGGCTTGGATCTGCTGAGGTATCGACAGCGTACTCCGGAATTCCAGCACATTCCGTTCATTATTCTCAGTGCGACATCAGAAAATCAAGTCAAACGCGATGCGTTGCGCATGGGGGCCACAGATTTTCTGGCCAAGCCGGTTGATCCGAGTGATTTGCAAGTGCGGGTTAAAAACGCTTTGATGGTGAAACGCCACCACGATCACTTATCCAACTACGCAATTGAACTCGAACGTCAGGTACGTACTCGCACGCGGCAGATCGAACGTTCACGTGAGCAGATCATTTACTGCTTAGCTCGGGCGGCTGAATACCGCGACAATGAAACGGGTGCTCACGTTATTCGCGTCGGCAAGTACTGCGGCGTTATTGCTGAAGAGCTAGGGTTCGGCGAGGACTATGTTCGCCAGATCGAAATGGCGGCGCAGTTGCATGATGTGGGTAAGATCGGGATTCCGGACGCAGTATTGCTGAACCCTGGGCGTCTGGACAAGGAAGAATTTGAAGTAATGAAGGAGCACTGTTCGCTGGGCTGTGAGATCATGGAACCGCTGGCGGAATCTAATGGGGAAGTCGTTCGTCAGCATGCCGATGTTGGCGGGTTCATTATGGATGGCGTCGATTCTCCAATGCTAGAACTGGCAGCATTGATCGCTAGAACACATCACGAAAAATGGGACGGCACCGGATACCCTAAGCAGCTCAAGGGAGACCAGATTCCGATCGAAGGAAGAATCTGCTGCGTGGCCGACGTATATGACGCTCTCTGCAGTGAGCGGCCCTACAAACCTGCCTTTCCAATGCAGAAATGTTTGGAGATCATGCTTTCGGAGCGCGGGACGCGATTTGATCCGATCGTCCTTGACGCTTTCTTCCGTCGGTTGAGCGACATTGAGAAAATTCGTTTGACCTATGACGACAAACAACAAAAGGACCAGATTAAAGCTCATAAGAGCCTCTACAAAAGTGAGCCATCGGACGGACCCAAGAAAGAACCGTCAGCTTGATTGGGATTTGCAGGGCGCGATTCCCAGTCGCTGTTCCCAACCAATAGCGCACTCATCTTCACAAACCACAATTTGCGCGGTTAAGGCAGGATGGCTTCCATCCGCCTCCCACGAACATTCTTGGGCGACCTCTCGCCTGCAACCGGAGCAAAGTTAACGGGAAATGCCGTGACAACTGGCTTCATATGCTTATCATTCTGGTGGATATCACTATACTTGACAGCATCTTTTTTCTCACAGGAGCAGACAGTTGTCAGAAGCAGCAGATATCGGCCTGATCGGCCTCGCCGTGATGGGCGAAAACCTCGTTCTCAATATGGCCAGCAAAGGCTTTACCGTTGCGGTCTACAACCGTACCACCTCAAAAGTTGATGACTTTGTTGCTGGCCGAGCCGCCGGGAAGACGATCATTGGCGTGCACTCGCCAGAAGATTTGATCAAGAATCTCAAGCGTCCTCGACGTGTGATGATCATGGTCAAAGCTGGCCGTCCGGTCGATCTAGTGATTGAAAGTTTGCTGCCGTTTCTCGAAAAAGGCGACATCGTTATCGACGGTGGTAACAGTGAGTTCCCCGATTCAGTTCGCCGCACCGAAGAACTCAAAGAGAAGGGGATTCTCTACATCGGCACAGGTGTTTCCGGTGGCGAAGAAGGCGCTCTGAAAGGCCCGTCGATCATGCCTGGCGGAAACCCAGACGCGTGGCCGCATGTCAAAGATATTTTCCAAGGTATCAGTGCGAAGACCGATCAAGGCGAGCCCTGTTGCGATTGGGTTGGCAGCGGCGGGGCAGGGCACTTTGTGAAAATGGTTCACAACGGCATCGAGTACGGCGACATGCAGATGATCTGCGAAACGTACCAGATGATGAAGGGCGGCCTTGGGATGAACAACGAGGACATCCACGGCGTGTTCTCAAAATGGAACGAAGGCGTTTTGGATAGCTATCTGATTGAAATCACGCGCGACATTTTCGGCCACAAGGACGAAGAGACTGGCCAGCACACGGTCGACTTGATCATGGATCGCGCCGGCCAGAAGGGCACAGGTAAATGGACGGCGATCGAGGCTCTCGATATTGGCCAGCCTCTGACGCTGATTGGCGAAGCCGTTTTTGCTCGATGTATCTCGGCGCTCAAAGAAGAACGAGTCGCCGCATCGAAAGTGCTAAACGGGCCTGACACGAAATTCGAGGGCGACAAAGCCGCGATGGTCGAAGATCTGGAACAAGCCTTATACGCGTCTAAGATCGTTTCTTATGCTCAGGGCTACCAATTGATGCGAGCCGTTTCTGATGAGCGTGATTGGAAATTGAACTACGGCGGTATTGCGTTGATGTGGCGTGGCGGCTGTATCATTCGCAGCGCGTTTTTGAACAACATCCGCGACGCGTTTGACAAAGATGCGGGGCTAACGAATTTGCTGTTGGACCAGTTTTTTGAAAAAGCTGTCGAAAACGCTCAGGCGTCATGGCGGCGGGTTGTCTCGCAAGCGGCATTGTTGGGTATTCCAATGCCGGCAATCAGCGCGGCATTGGCGTACTACGACGGCTACCGCACCGAGCGTTTGCCTGCGAACCTATTGCAGGCGCAACGCGATTTCTTCGGCGCTCACACTTACGAGCGTGTCGACAAACCACGCGGCGAATTTTTCCACACGAACTGGACGGGACGTGGTGGTACAACGTCGTCGACCACTTACGACGTGTAGAACGAACGTCGTGAGTTGTTTGTAGCCGTATTCGCCAGAATTCGGGCAGTGTACGAATAAGCTGTCTGAAGTCTGGCGACTCCAGCTGCAAAAATACTGCCAAATAACTTTTCTCTTAGGGAGACCAAGATGGACATTCGCGACGCATTTAAAAATAACTATCAGACATCGCAAATGGTTTGTGGTGCCTATCTTAGTGACCTGACGGACGAAGAATCCATGAAGCGTCCGCATGCGGGTTGCAACCACGTCAATTGGCAGGTCGGCCACATCATTGCCTCAGAACACGGTATGGCTGGCGCATGTGTCGAAGGCGCTCTACCCGCGTTGCCTGAAGGGTTTGCGGAAAAGTACACCAAGGAAACGGCCGCCAGCGATGATCCATCTGCGTTTGTCCCGCACAGCCAGTTGATGGAGATTGCCAAATCTCAGGGTGAAGCAGTTCTGAAGATGATCGATGGTATTTCTGATGCTGATTTTGACAAACCTGCGCCAGAGCACATGCAGGCCTATGCGTCGAACGTTGGTGCCGTGGTCAACATGTTGGGATCGCATTGGATGATGCACGCTGGCCAGTGGGTCATCGTTCGTCGGGATTTAGGGCGCGAAGTCGTGATTTAGCTACCCGTATCGCGAGTATTCCTGTCTCTTGCAGTGGACTGGCTTTCGAAGCTGAAGTCGCAAGACTTTGAATGCATCAACAGTAATATCTCCAATCTCTTGCGGGATCTGCTACGTGTGATTTTGAACAACCCCCATTGATCATTTGTTTATCAACTCATCTAAAAGACGAAACGCCAAATAAAATGACTGTGCAACCAGAAGAAATTAAGCCGTTGATCTTGGTGATCTTCGGTGCGTCAGGCGATCTGGCTAGGCGGAAGCTTGTGCCGGCAGTCTACGACCTGTTCAAGTGTGGTCTTCTGCCAGAAAACTTCGCCATTCTCGGCGTCAGTCGCAGCAAGCTTTCCGATGACGATTTTCGCAGCAAAGCGTTTTTGGAAAACGATCTGTTCGATACTTCAGGAGAGTCAGAGAAAAACAAAACGGAGTTCGCCAAAAAACTGTTCTACCAGCCGATCGACACCAACGATAAAGCTGACTACGCCAAAGTCGCAACGCGGCTCGACACGTTGAACAAAGAATTCTCCACCGACGGCAACTATATCTTTTACTTGTCGACGCCACCGGTGTTGTACGAAAAAATACCGGCGTTCTTGTCTGCTCACGGTTTGAACACTTCTGACGGGGATGGCTACCGACGCTTGGTGATTGAAAAGCCGTTTGGCTATGATCTGGATTCTGCGAAAAGTCTTAACCACAGCCTCAAGTCCCACTTCCCTGAAGAAGAAATCTACCGCATCGATCATTACCTTGGCAAAGAAACGGTTCAGAATTTGCTGGTCACGCGTTTTGCCAATGGCGTTTTTGAACCGCTGTGGAATCGTAATTACATACACCATGTTGAAATCACATCCGCCGAAACTTTGGGCGTAGGCAACCGTGGTGGCTATTACGATACGTCAGGGGCACTACGCGATATGCTGCAGAATCACTTGATGCAGATCGTGGCCCACGTCGCGATGGAGCCACCGATCGCTCCCACCGCTGAATCGATTCGTAGCGAGAAGAGCAAACTGTTTCAGTCGCTGCGCCCGATCGAGCCGGGAGACGTTGCCAAGTATTCCATTCGTGGCCAGTACATGGCGTCTAATATGCTGGGCGAGATGGTAAAAGGCTACCGCGATGAAGAAGGTGTTCCCGAAGGGTCTAAAACGGAGACCTACGCTGCGCTAAAGTTTTACATTGATAACTGGCGCTGGTCGAACGTGCCATTTTATATCCGGACCGGGAAACGCATGCCGACCAAGGTTACTGAAATCGCGATTACATTTAAGGATCCGCCTCACCGTCTGTTCAGCCACGAAGACGATTTCACTCAGACTCACAACCAGCTGGTTATCCGCATTCAACCGGACGAAGGATTGCTGATGAAGTTCGGCATGAAAGTGCCTGGGCAGGGGTTTAAAGTGAAAAACGTCGGGATGGATTTCCATTACAGCGATCTGGCTGAGGGCGACGTTCCTGAAGCCTATGAGCGTTTGCTGCTGGATTGCATGAAGGGCGACGCCACGTTGTACGCACACGGCGATAGTGTGGAAGCTTCGTGGGGGTTTGTCGAGGCAATTCTTGACGCTTGGAAAAATGATGACTCGATTCCCGTCTTCGGCTATCCGGCCGGCACTTGGGGACCGCTGGTCGCCAACGAATTGATCGAACCGGAGGAGATTACCTGGCGAAATCCTTGCAGCCAGCTGACCGAAGACACTAACTATTGCAAGCTTTAGAAAGTTAGACCTTTACAGTTTCTGTCACCCTCTCTCCTAGAGGGCCGGAGGCTCGCCGACGGTGAGGGGCGTCTCCGGTTGGTCTCTCCCAACACGATCGCCGCGCGTCCGGTCTAAGACTTGCCCAACTTCAGTTGCCGCTTCATTGCAGCCAGCGTCACGTCGCTGACGTGGTGCTCGATTCCCTCGCTGTCAATTTCGGCCGTCTTTTGGTCTACGCCAAGCGACAAGAGAAACTCCAGTACGACTTGGTGTCGCTTCTTAACCCGTTTGGCCAATCGCGCTCCGTCAGCCGTTAACGTGATGGGGCGGTAGGGCGCAGTTTCCATCAGGCCTTGCTGTTTCAGTCGCCCCACAATTCTGGAAACAGTTACGTGGCTGACAGCAAAGTGCCGCGCTAAATCGAGAACGCGGCATTCGCCTTTTTCTTGGACCACATCAAAAACGGCCTCCACATAGTCTTCGGCAGTCTCTTCAGCGTGGTGGGCGCGGGTACGTGTATGGGGCTCAGATCGCTCTTTCGGTTGTTTGTTGTTCGATTTTTTCGCCATGCGTCCGTGCCGCAAACATTAATTGAATTGCGCATGATTGGTTAATAGTGCCGTAAATGCAAGTATAAATTGAAATTTTAGCACTTACACCATCCGTAGCATGTGCTACATTTTGTGTAGCCAATGCTACGGATGCGGAGGTGTGCGCGAAAACAAGATCGAAACGACGAGCGATTCTGGAATGAAAAAACAAAGAACTGCGTTTACTTTGGTGGAACTGTTGGTGGTCATCGCCATTATCGGCATTCTGATCGGGATGTTGCTGCCGGCCGTTCAACAAACACGCGAGGCGGCCCGGAGAGTTAGTTGCGCCAATAATCTCCGCCAGATGGGGATCGCAATGTTGAACTATGAATCGACGCATCAGCATCTTCCTTCGGGTTACTCGTCGACTCGTACGAGTGATGGCAGCGTTCCTGCTGGAGTCGTAATCAACCCGGAAACTTGGGACGCAGCTCCCGGTTGGGGCTGGGCAGCCCAGTTGCTTCCTTTTTTTGAGGCCAACAACGTTGCTGTAAAACTAGATTTTGACTTACCGATCTGGCAAACGCAGCATCGAGAGATGATCCAAGTGCAGTTGCCTGTATTGCTGTGTCCATCTTCTTCGGGGCCAACAGGACCAGTGGAGGTTGTCGACGATTCCAATACGCCGTATTCGCCTGACGGCAACGCGCCGCTTCTGTTAGGCCGATCTCACTACGTCGCTAGCCACGGCCAAGAGTCGGCATGGGGACCCGAGGCGGGTTCGGATCGAATCGGAGAGGTTTTTACCAACATCTATACGAGCACAACACGCTCGGTTGAGATCAATGGTGACGTCCGCCGCGTCTCCGACGGGCCGTTTTATCGCAACTCCAAAACTCAGATGTCACAAATCACCGACGGGACGACCCAAACCATTTTTCTAGGCGAACATTCGTCAAAGCTGAGTGATAAGACTTGGGTGGGCGTCATACCTGGCGCCACAGTACATCCTCGGTTTAGTTCACCTGAGAATGGACCAGATGGAGCTGCCACGATGGTGTTGGTCCACATGGGGCCTTCTGGCGGCGAACTGGACATCACAGGTTTCCCTATCATCCATCCCGTCAACTTTCCCACCTTTCACGTGGGGCAAATGTACGCCGAACATACTGGCGGCGGTAACATCTGCATGGGCGACGGATCGGTGCACTTCTTTTCCCAAGACATCGATCTGATCACTTACGCTGAACTGAGTAGTATGAACGAAGGCGAAGTCGTAGGTGAATGGTAATGAAAAGACCTAAACCGGAGAGTTCGGCGGGCAAGTGGATTCTCTTGGCCGTTGGTTTATTGGTCATCGTCGGGATCTATCTGATTTCCGGACGTGGCTACGGTAAAGTCTCCGAGCGATCTTACAAGGTTGCGACGGCACTTTATGGTGCGTGCCTTTCCAAAAGTGAAGCACGACTCGAGGCAATCAGCCAGTTAATCGTCGATGATAAGGATACCGAAGAACCGATTCCCAGTCACGAGCTTGCGTGGCTGACCTCGATCGTCGAACAAGCCCAAGATGGCAACTGGGAATCTGCTGCGCGATCTTCCAAACGCATGATGGAAGATCAGGTCGAGTATTAAGTCGCCTTTTTCTTGGCGAAAGTACGGGGCTGACAGAATTTCAAGGAAGGAAAGGCGACTGTCTTTTAGGCAGTGGTACTGAGAATAACGTTGCGCTAATTGATTCTTGCTGCCACAGTCGTGGCCTGTTCTAGGCTCAACCGAATGCTATTGCGCACCGTTGCAGCTCACTTTTGCTAGGCAGGCTTAGGCTGCAGAACTCGTTAGTGGAATCGGTTTCGGAAGAAGATGCAGTGAGGAAACGCAGCTGTCGCTGACGCCAGTTAACGGCAAAAATGGATTGCTAACCTAAAGGGCAAACGCATCGCGTTGACGAGCTAGGGTTTTGCGCAAAATTCTCGCAGCCTGCTCTTTTTTTTTCAGCGAGCCCAAACGCATTTTTCCCAGCGATGGCGTAAAACTGCAATTTCGTTGGTTTTAAAACAAAAAGTGGTTCTTAACTAAGTGAAGATTGTCCGCGTTTCTATTTGACCTAAGAATCACTCTAAGGCTGTTCGCTCGCCACAAGTGCCGGTTTCTTAAAAATAGTCGCCCCCGCCAAAACGGTCGGTGCAGCATATTTCTGGCGATGTCGATGACGATTGGCACCGTGGTTGCATTCCGACGGCCTGCTGTGTTGCTCGACGATTTCCTCCGTTGATAAGACGGACTTCCCTTCGAATCATGATTTCTAAAACGGGATGAGGAGGAACGGAGAGCAACACAGCGCAGTTGACCACCGACGATAGAGATTCGTATCGTTGCATATTTCCAGCCGCCTCCTGTGTGGCTTGGCGTTCTGCTCCGACACTGGCTTATCGCGTGAACATACGTTGGGAGACGTTATGAACGGTGGAAAACTAGTATTTGAACAGGTTGTGGATTCGATGAACCAAGGTTCCTCGATCGGTAGTCCGCGAAAAGCTGAGGGTTGGCTGGGCAGTTTTAGTCAGAACCTTGCTTCCTCGGTTCCGCTTCTGTTGGCGGACGTAGGAGCCGTTTTTGTTGCTTGGATAATCGTTAAATGCATCTGTTTCTTTCTCTTTGGCATCACGATAGCTCCGGGATTCAAGTCGATCGTCGCGGTAGGGCTTGTTTATCCGATGATGCTTTATGGCAGCGGGCTCTACCCTGGGCTGGTGATCGCCCCGGATGAAGAGCTGCGTAGAGTCTTCGTCGCATCGGCGTTTTCTTTTTCCGCGTTCATCATTGCGAGCTATCTCTATCACGACTTTAGCTTATCCCATCTTCCGATTCGTGTGCTGAATTTTTCGCTGCTATTCTTGATCGGTGGTTTGACGCGAATTGTGGTTAGAGGTTGTCTCAGGAGTTCCTCGTGGTGGAAACAGCCAGTTGTCGTTTTCGGACGGCCAGAAGATCGCAAAAAAGTAATCGCGTGGCTTCATCAAAACGGCCACTTTGGGCTTGCTGCAGCAGGCCCCGTAGGAAGCCACAGTAACGCTATTTTGGCTTCGCAAACTGCACGCGATGATGAAAAGATCTTTCGTTTTCGCAATCTCTGGCACGTGGAATACTTCGGCAGTCGGCCCAAAGTGACCCGCCACCAGAAAAATCTGTTGCTATCGCCGTTACATGCTCTTTGCAAACGCGCGTTCGATTTGGCCGTGGTCGTCACTGCGATACCTCTGATCGCGCCGGTGATGCTTGTTTTAGCCGTTTTAGTCAAGCTTTCTTCACCGGGACCAATTTTTTATTCGCAATCAAGAACTGGAAAGAATGGCAAGCCATTCCGGGCTTTCAAGTTTCGCTCGATGGTGCCCAACGCAGACGATGTACTTGAACAATACTTATCCGCTAATGACGACATGCGACTGGAATGGGAACGCGATCATAAGCTCAAGCGTGACCCGAGAGTGACAAACGTTGGGCGGTTCATGCGGAAGACGAGTCTTGACGAACTGCCTCAGCTTTTCAATGTGATCATAGGAGACATGAGCCTCGTGGGGCCTCGCCCGATCGTAACTAAGGAGATTGAAAAGTACGCGGATCGCTACATTTGTTATCAGGCGGTTGCACCGGGAATCACGGGGCTCTGGCAAATCAATGGTCGCAACAACACGACCTACGAAGAGCGCACGGCCTTCGATGAAAACTATGCATGCAATTGGTCAGTCTGGTTCGACCTTTACATTTTGATCCGCACAGTCAAAACCGTTTTGCGATGCGAAGGAGCGTACTAAACCGATGATCTCTGTAAACAAAAAAACCGCGTTGACCCACCACTGGATGTTCCGCATGCGGGGTGGGGAGAAAGTTCTTGAGCAGCTGTGCATGTTGTTTCCTTCAGCCAACATTAGTTGCCTTGTTTTTGGGCGTGATAAGCTTTCTCTGCGCATCAACGGGCATCGCATCACTGGGAGTCTGCTGCAGAAGTGGAGTTGGGCGAAGCGCTTTTACAAAGAACTGCTACCGCTTCATCCGCTGCTGATTCGCACAATGAAGGTGCCTCAAGAGACTGAACTAGTTGTGGCCAGTGATGCGGCCATGATGAAAGGCATTCCTGTGCCTGAGGATTGTCTGTTGGTTTGTTACTGCCATTCGCCGCCACGCTACCTATGGGAAATGGCGGACACGTACGCACAGCAAACTTCCGGGTTGGGGTTTTTAGCCAAGCAAATCTTCCGGCTCATTATTCCTTACTGCAAAAAGTTTGATTTGAAAGCCGCTTCGCGTGTGGACTTGTTCATCGCCAACTCAAACTTTGTGGCAAATCGGATCAGACAGTGTTATCAGCGTGACTCGGTAGTCGTGCATCCTCCAGTTGAGCTACCTAACTTCCGCTGGGATCAGCCCAGAGACAAGTTCTATTTGATGGTGTCGGAACTGGTCTCTTACAAGCGCATCGATATTGCAATCGAAACTTTCAATCAGAGCGGGCTTCCGCTAGTAATTATTGGCGATGGGCCAGAGCGTAAGAGCTTGGAGGCGCTGGCAAAACATAACATTCGCTTCCTCGGTCGATGTCCGTCTCAAGTTCTGCAAAAGCACTACGAAACCTGCCACGCTTTCATTTTTCCTGGCATTGAAGACTTTGGGATCACACCGCTGGAAGCCCAGGCTGCTGGTGCACCAGTGATTGCGTTTGGACAAGGCGGAGCGTTAGAGACGGTTCAGGATCAAGTCACGGGGCTGTTCTTTGATGAACAAACCCCAGCCAGCCTAAATGACGCGATTGAAAAACTGAAACTCCTCTACCAAACCCAAGGGGACCAACTCGCTAGGCATTGCCGGCGCAACGCTGAAGCGTTTGGTCCAGAGAGGTTTCGCGCGGAAACTCTCAAAGCGATTCAAAGCTTGATCGAGTCCAAGAATTCAAAGGAGCAGGCTGCCTAACCTGATAGAAATGATTTCCCAATCCAACAATATGACATGGTCCATCAATGGACGCTTCCTTACCCAGCGTGTGACTGGAGTCCAGCGTTATGCGACGCAGTTGGTACATGCGATGGGGGAAGCATGCTATCCCAAGGCTTCACTAGAACGAAGTCGCAGGTGCTCTCAGGCGCCTGACCTTGAGATTGTCGCGCCAGAATCGGCGACCTCTCCCGAATCCTCGTTGCCCTTTCGACGAGTGGGGCGAAAGGCGGGCCAGTATTGGGAACAGATTTCCCTACCGCGCTTGGCTAGTAAGGGAGGCGTTCTCAGCCTTTGCAACACGGGCCCGATCGTCAGCAAACGCCATGTGTTGTGCATTCACGATACAAACGTGTTCCTGTATCCGCAGAGTTACTCGCGCGCCTTCCGAAACTACTACCGAGTCATGTTGCCACTATTGGGACGGAGCGCCACAAAAATCCTGACGGTTTCCAATACGTCTGCAGAGCTTCTAGCACGCTGTGGAATCGCCAGCCGTAGAAAGATCCAAGTTGTACCCAACGGTCATGAGCATGTTTTCAGCTGGGACGCGTCTCGTTCCACGTTGCAACTTGACACGCTGACAAAACGTCCATTTGTTCTCGTAATAGGAAGTCAGGCCCCACACAAAAACATTGAACTGGTCTACAAAATAGCCCCTGAACTGGCCAAGAGCGGCGTTGACGTACTTGTAAGTGGAACGGGAGGTAAGGTCTTTTGCCAGACCGATTCCGCAGGGCAATCTCAGTCGGGCTCCCATTCCAACGTGCACCATTTGGGGTACGTAACTGATGACGACTTAGCAAAACTCTATTCCAATGCGCTCTGCCTGTTGTTTCCATCTTTTGTGGAGGGCTTTGGACTTCCGCTGGTGGAAGCGCTGGCGTTTGGCTGTCCCATCGTTTCTTCGGACGCTTCCTGTATGCCAGAGATTTGCGCCGATCACGCTCGATATGCGTCGCCACACCAGCCATCGCAATGGGTGGATGCAGTCCGTGATGTTCTGCAATCGAAAAGCACGTCATCGAAGGCAGCAATTGCAAAACATCTAACCAATTTCAGTTGGAAAAAATCGGCAGGAAAACTTCTGTCGGTTCTTGAGGAACTTTCGTGAGACAACAACAAAAAGCACAGGAGACGGGAATGAAGATTTTCGTTGGCATTGCCACCAAGGGACGAGCTTTGATCCTTGCAGAGACTTTGAAGGTCTTGGAGAACCAGATGCGCTCACCGGACCGCATCCTTATCTGTCCAACTTGCCCTGATGATTTGCCTCAGGAGTACTTGCGTGAGAGCGCGTTGCCTGTGGAAGTGATTGAAAGCCCGACGGGGAGTTGTGCTCAGCGGAACGCAATCCTTCGGGCCTCAGCAGAGGCGGACGTCATCCTATTTATGGACGATGACTTCTTTCTGGCTCCTCTGTTCCTTTCAAATTGCGAAAGTCTGTTCCAGAATCATCCCGACATTGCCATCGCAACTGGAGAGGTCGTTGCTGACGGCATTGGGGGCCCCGGATTGTCACCTGAGCAGGCTCGAAAAATTCTGATGGATGTCGTGGAAACGGATCGTCATTCGATTTCCGTTTCTTACGCGGGCTATGGTTGCAACATGGCAGTTCGAAACGCCGTGGTGAAAAAGCAGGCCATCTTGTTCGACGAGAACCTGCCTTTATATGCGTGGCAGGAGGATGTCGATTTTAGTCGTTGCGTCTCCCGACACGGACGCGTGGTAAAGGATGCTTCATTGGCCGGAGTTCATCTGGGGCACAAGTCGGGGCGATCTCCCGGCTTGATGCTTGGTTACTCGCAGGTCGCCAATCCGATTTTCCTGTTTCAGAAAGGCTCGGTTTCATTTGCCTTTACTCTACGAATTATGACTAGAAACGCATCCAAGAACATTGTCCGTTCATTGTTTCCTGAACCGTGGATCGACCGTCGTGGCCGACTCAAAGGCAACATCTTGGCGATTTGGCATCTTCTTCGAGGCAAACTTCATCCCACGACGATTCTCGACCTCAATGCCTCCTGATCGCGGCACTTAAATTTTAGTCCTACTTGATCGGCGCTACAAAATGACTGCTGAAAGAAAACCTGTCGTCCTAATAAATCACCGAAGTCCTTCCGCCAACAGCGGAAAGCCTACGGGGATCTCGAACTATATGATCAACCTCACAAGGAGTCTTGTTAACAGCAAACGACTCCAAGTTGGTCTGGTCACATCTTGGAAACGTGCGGATCTGCCACAAGAGCTTGTTGGAGAGCTGAGCTACTTTGAGCAGCGAAAAATGCTTTGGCCACGAGTGATCGATTGTTATTGGCAGTCCCTCACCATGCCCGCGGTTGCCCAACGTGCGGAAGCCGACGTTATCGTGAACGTCGACCCGATCGGCGCGACGACCGGAGCAAGGTCAAGAATCTTTGTTGCTCATGATCTGTATTTTAAGACACTTCGAAATCAATACAGTTGGAAGGAACGTGTTTGTTCCGACCATATCTTTCGGAAAATGCTGCGGTGCAATGACGCGGTCGTGTGCGTGTCAGACAGCACTCTTTATGACTTGCAGAGACACTATCCCGAGGCAAAAGAGAAATCCTTCCGAGTCTACTCCGGATCTCCCTCAAGCTCGGTCGCCAAAAAACAGGCCTTTTCCGAGGGAACTCATCTGCTTTGGGTTAGCAATGTCACTGCCAACAAAAACATCGGCTGCTTCTATGAGGCTTTGGACATGTTAGCGCAACGTGACCGGGAGATCAAAACGATCGTGGTCGGCAACGACCCAAGCGGGCTAGAGGTTCAGGCTCGCAAAAGACTGCGGTACGCCACGCCGCCGATACGCTTGGCCAACATTTCAAAAGAGTTCCTTTCCAAACTCTATGGAACCTGTTTGTGTTTAGTGAACACTTCCCATGGTGAAGGTTTCGGTTTTCCCGTTCTGGAGGCTCAGGTTCACGGAGCACCTGTTGTCTGTCCACATGAAAGTGCAACAGCTGAAATTGGCGGGGCCCAAGCGGTAATGACCTTTCAATCAGGATCAGCAAAAGACCTCGCGGATCAGGTTATGGAACTGCAATCCAACCGCGGCTTACAAGAGGAACTGTCACGCGAAGGATTGCGCAATTCGAAACGATTTTCATGGGACAGAACAGCAAGAAGCCTTGAAGAAGCGATTTTTAAGATCTGTGGTGAATCGGAGCCACGCCAATCTGAACGCGTTTTGAGCAGCTAGAAAGTTCTGGAGTATCGAAGAGAAAACGAGAGGCATTGTGACTCAGCAAAATCGAAAATTTGAGAATCAAAGTAACGGTTCCCGAGCCTTGTCGGGGGGCATGGCTATTCTTGTGGGCCGTTTGTTGGTCAAGTCGATGGATTTTATTGTCTTGCTTGCACTGGCGCGGCTGCTATCGCAAGCAGCGTTTGGATTGATCGGTTTGGCGATGACGTTTGTTGTCATCCTTGAAGCGATCCTTGACGTCGGACTCAATCAGGTGCTGCTCAAAGAGAGCAAGATCAGCACTAGGATGATGGACACCGTTTTCACGCTTGGCGTTTTGCGAGGCGGAATTCTTGCGATCGCTCTGTGCGCTCTCTCTATCCCAATCTCACTGCTGTATGGCGAACCAAGGCTGGCCGCACTCACCTGTGTCCTCGCCCTCGCGCCGGCTTTTCGAGGTGCCCGCAGTCCAGCGATGATCTTCTATCTTCGCGACATGGACTTTCGTTGGGAAGTAGGTTTGGAATTATTTGGAAAGCTAATCGGCGGCCTCATTTGTATCCTGTGTGCAGCCACTGGAGGAGGCTATTGGGCCCTAGCAATTGGTGTCGTGCTTCCGCCAGTGTTGATGAATCTCGGATCTTACGTAGTCGCGCCCTATCGACCGCGCTTCTCGATGATGGAATGGAATCGATTCTCCAGTTTCGCCGGTTGGATGACGGTCCTTCAGTTTTCACGAGCGATCAGTTGGCAATTTGACAAACTGCTGCTAGGAACGTTTCTCGCGCCGGCGATGTTCGGCAGGTATAGCGTTGCCAAAGATCTTTCCAACACTTCACAACAGGCTATCACGCCGCCCATGTTGAAGCCTTTGGCGTCCGCTTTTTCAGCGAAATTTCACGACACGGGCAAACTAGGCACACTGTTCGTGAAAGCGTGCACTGCAATATTCCTGATTGCGAGTCCCGTCTTTTTGACATTGGCTTTGCTATCGGAGCACGTAGTGGCGGTTGCGTTGGGTGATCAATGGAGTGATACCGGGTGGATACTCCGCTGGTTCAGCGTTTGCGCGATCTTTGCGACGCTTCATCGCCCTACCGAATCGCTGGCCCTCGTTACCGATCAGACAAAACCCCTCGCCATTGGCCGAGTGATGACGATCGCGATACGAGTTCCACTTATTCTCGTGGGTTTGCTTTTGTACTCGTGGCAAGGAGCGGTCTTTGCATTGGTGATATCTGAAGTCGTAACTTGCTCGGTAATGCTGCAGCTCGGTTGCATACTCGCCAAAGTTAGTCTGTCTGATCTGCTGATGGCATTGAGATACAGGGCGATCGCTTTGCTGGCGATGGGGGGGCTGTTGTTTTGGCTCACGCCAGAGTACGTGCCGGGAGCGACATCTCAGTCGGTCATTTTGCAATGCGTGTTTGCCGCCTGCATTTCGACGGGGGCATACATCGCTATGGCTTTGGTGATTTGGCGCTTGGAGGGATCTCGTTCTGGGTTGGAAAGTTCAGTACTAGAGAAGCTTTCAGGAGTTCGTCGCTTGGTTTTGAGGGAGGCGTAGTTTAATGACCCTGATTCCAATCGCATTCTTTTGGCTACTGATCCTCGCCGGCATTAGACGCGGGTCATCCATTGACCTCCATTTGATGTTTGCCACGATGTCGTTGGGGTGCTTCGCCGTTGTGCCTACAGAATTGTCGGCTGGCATGACATTAACAGGGCCACCGGTAATCGCATCTTTCATGCTGATGAAGTCTTTCCTTAGGAAGAATTCGATTCGTGCCTACCTTGCTGCTGCCTTCGATATCCGCAAGCTCGGTTTGCTTTTTGCGTTTCTCGTCGTAGCTGGCACCGTTACATTTTTCGCTCCTCGTTTCTTTCTAAACGATGTTGATGTGATTCCCATGAAACTCAAGACCGTTGGCATGATGGGGGCAGACAGATTGCAACCAACGAAACAAAACATTTCCCAGCTGCTGTATGTGGCGATTTCGGTTTCGGCCGTTTTCATGTTTAGCCGAATGCTGGATACTGCCAAGAAAAGAGAACAGGCGATCAACGCGTTTCAGTTTGGAGCCGGTGTTGCCGTCGTGACGGGATGGCTGGACTTTGCATCGTCGTTTATTCCGATCACTCCACTGCTGGACCTTTTCCGTACTGGCAGCTACTCCTTGATGACGGACAATTACGTTGGGGGGTACAAACGCGTGGTTGGCTTGATGCCGGAAGCTTCGGCGTTCGGGGCGATCTGCCTGTTCTTCTTGTGTTTCCTTTACTTTTCCCGGTTCTCAAGTGACGGGAAAACGGGAAGGTCAAGCCTTATGTACAAACAGTTTCTAGCGGTCAATCTC
>CAZDBE010000032.1:0-5024 GCA_964503675.1 uncultured Pirellulaceae bacterium
CGATTCCTTGTACAGCCGATTTTGGTCGTACTGCAACATCGAGTCTTGGTCGACGCCGTTGCGTGGGATTTTGTAGCGGCTGATTGTCTCGCTGAGACTCGTTAGTTTCTCGTAATTGCGTTTCGCTTGGTCCAGCCAACTGGCAACGGTGCGGCGCTGTTTTTCAAGATGCTCTTTCACGGCCGAAGACAGCTCTGGCGGACCGTGTTCGCGGTCAACCGGCAATGGAATCGTGGCCGCAATACGCCAGTAGCTGGCAACGGTTCCTATAAATTCCAGCCGGTCCATGACGCGGTCGGCTTCTGCTTCCAACGCTTCATCGGAAGATCCACTGGTGTCGTAAATTTCACCTTCGTTTCCGTCGTCGGCCGAATCACTGAAAGTGACATTTTCGTAGGCGGCACTAAAGAGTGAGGTTTCCTCATCCTCATCGTCCCCATCCAAATCCAGTTTGTCGATTTCGGTGACAAAATCTTCGGCTGAACTTGAACCGGGAGCTTGGCGGTCCAGGTTGAAATTTGGAACATTCCAATATTGCTCCGCGTTCGCTTCGATGAAGTCGTAAAATTTGGCGATTCGATTCCAAATCGTCTCTGGCGATTCAGGTTTCGCGTCCTTAGATTTTGCATCGTTGTGGCTACTTCCATTTGCCAGCAGCAGCTTCTTCTGTTCAACGACCCAGCGGAAGGCAAGGTTGTGAAAAGAACTGTCGGCTTGTTGCAATCCAATCGCATCGGCTTGGCTGAGCCAGTGGATTAGGAGTGCCATGGCGGTCGAGTAATCCTTTCGCTGGATCAATGAATCGACCACCAGCGTATAGGCTTTGGGGGAATCGAACAGATCCGCGTGCCCAGCCCAGAAGCTGATGTCGCCCGTTTCGGCACCGCCCTGATGCCACAGTCGAAGCGCTTGAGCCACCAATTCGGCTGCTTGGAAGATGTCGAGGCCGTCGACGGCATCCATCGACATCACCTCGTGAGCAGCGAACGGCCGCCACCAATCGACCAAGGAGGAAAACTCTTCACGGATCTGTCGCGAAATGTCTTCTTGGTCCAGCGCAGCGGCCTCACTCCACAGTTTTGAACAAATCGCCATGATGCACTCGACCAAGTCCACCAACTCATACGCGCGATGATCCCTCACTGAGTTTTCAATGGCCGGGAACAGACTGTAGTTTCCGTCGAAGCCAATGATGTTCCACGGGTCAACGATGGCGCCGCATTGGATGCCTCGTTTGAGCAATTGCTTGACTTCCGGAATCCGTTTGAGGGCCTCGGACAGTTCTCCTTTCTTGATCGCGCGGTTGGCTTCGCTTAAGAGGCAGTCGATCTGGCAGATAATGCGCGCTGAAGCCACGGGGACAAATTCCGATTGCTCCTGCGCTGCAGCGGGAAATCCCATTCGGGCAAAGATTGAAGCCAGTCGACAGTTCACCAGTTGGTAGGCGCGGCGAGTGGCAAGTTGAGCGTTCAAATGCTGGCGGACGCCACCAAAAATCTGTTTCTTGACGTTGGCTTCTTTCTCCAAGTGCTGGCGATGCTGTGGATTGATTTGTTCAATCAGCGAACTGTAAAACGCATCGCGGTAGCCGGCGATCGTAGGCAACAGCGACCCCAACGAAGTATTGGAATCATAGGTGCCCGGAGCTCCTCCACTGATTCCGGATCCCATTAGCATCGTGCCGGCGAGCGCGGCGGCTGCTTCGAACATGATTTCGTCTTGATCGTAGTCGTCGTTGTCCTCAAGTTCGACGATACGTTCTAACAGAGAATCAAGTGTGACCTGGTGAATGATGAAACGTGTGTAGTAGCCGCGATTGTCAACGACATGTTCGTCCCAAGTACCGAAATGATGGTTGGGCCGTTTGTTGACGGGATGATCGAAATCGAATGAACGCGGGTCAATCGCCAGTTCTTCCAAATGGTCCGGGTCGAACTGAGCGGCGCTTAGAATTGCCGGATCGGTTGCGTAAAGTACCTCGACCGCGATACGCGCGAGCGTTTCGTATCTCCCAAAACAGACCCCCGCGTCCTTGATATAGATTGGGATGGGGCGGACCCATTCGTTCGCATATGGCTCGATCTTCTGGGATGTCAGCGTGGCGACAGGGCGATGTCCGATATGGTCGTTCAGGAACGCAATGCTTTGCGAAATGATTTGATTCGGGCTGTCACTTTCGGATGCTTTTGCGGCGATAGTTTCGATCACCCGTGCCGTGAGGAACGAGTTGAACAGAGTATCCTTGCTCTGGTGGTAGAAGAGGTCGCGGTGATGTAGAAGCCAAGCCGGCAGAAAATCTTCGAAAACCAGATTGAGAATGTTCTCGGCCTGAACCGAATCTCGAAAAGTGTCGTTGGACTGTTTTAGGTCGTTCAGCCGATCACGAAGCAGGACGGCGACACGGTCAACTAACGCTTTGTCCTGTGTAAGTGGATGATCCGTTGCTGAAGAAGAGGCCTTTGGGGCCGTCTCAGCGTCACAGTGTCGGAAGATCGAATCAAGATTGGAGAAGAATTTTGGGTCGTGCTGACCGGATGAGAAATTGAGATAGCCCAACACTTTGTCCAGTATTTCTTCTACTGGTATTTCTGGTTGAGGCTGTCCCATAGATTTCCATCCAAGCGCATGTTTTCCGAAGCACCATGGTAAAAATGAGAGGCAATTTGGTCTAGGGGACGGCAGCCAAAGCTGGGATTGGCTAGAAGTAGCTCAGGGAAAGTGGGATGCAGATAAATCACCCTACTTACCCTGTCGTTGCATCCACTGGAGAACGCGAAACGTTGTGCCTGCTCCGACTAGTGCTGCCGTGGGCGCCACTGCTGCGAGGATCGCAAAATAACCCACGCTGTTGGTCTCTCCCGATCGACCTGCAATGAACATGCGCCCAAGTAGTAGACCTACAATCGCCACCACGAATGTGATCACCATCATTGACCCAATCGAAAACACAAGTTTATTGGACTTACGAGCTGGCGTTACCAAATTTAGATCCGTGTGATTGGGGAAGCAGGACTAACAAGAATTCTCGTGCTTCGATTGTCGATCAACACGGCGATGCAGACAACCCAAAGCCATAGAAGTTGTTGACCAAGCGAACGCTAGATATAGTTTAGCCGTCCTAGGGTTCATTATTGAGTTGCGGTGAGAGTAGCTGAGCCCGCAGCAACCGCCCTGCCCTCCAATTGACTGAAATGCCGCGTTCGGTATACCGACAGCCCTAGGTTGGGTTTAAAGCGATTTATGTTCCCCCATGATGTTTGGCACGCCTGTTGCATTACCTGTTTTTTGGAAGTGGTTCGTTCTTCATTGTGAAAGCAATGAAGAGCGGAATAGAGACGAGGCAGTACCTTGATTGTCGCTTTTTTAAGTGGCAATCAAGGTCGCAATTATAAGAGTTATTGCTCATAACAGGCCGGTTTGCTGATTAGCAGACCGGCCTGTTGCATTTTTAAACACATCAAAAAAGCACACGTGTTTTAAAAGTGAACACATTTTGTCAGTGGCTTTGGCCTCATCTGAGTTTCAGAAAAAATTATCGGACGTTTCTGCAAAAAAATACCGGATCCCATTTGGATGCCGATTTTTGAGTTGCGATTGGTGTGACTAAAGAAACTATATTTCGACGATTAGACAGAACAAAGCAGATAATGGCGGGTCTTTGGGGCGGCCTAAGACGAGTTCATTTAAGACCCAATCACGTTTTTGAGGTATAATCGGATATCATCCCACTGCAGAAGGAAAGAGCGGATGCGTCGACGCCAATCAAACCTCAAATGGTTCGCTTTCTACCAGCCTAAGCTTGCGTTCAATTCCCACCGCCCCAGCGCGGTTGCTTCTACGTTCGTCTTTGAAATGGTGGCCCATCATAGGAGGGTGTTGCCGCACAAATTGTTGCTGCTGATCGCCATGTTGCTGGCGATGTTTGGTTTCTCTGTGTCGCAGGCATCAGAGCCCGTTTCGGATAAGTCGCCTGCGGTTAGCGTGCCGGACCAAGTTGTCCAAATTGATACGATGATTGAAGAAGTGTGGGATGCCTACGAGCTAACGCCTTCTCGAAATGCATCGGACTCGGAGTGGTGCCGCCGAGTGTTTCTTGATTTGATCGGCCGAATTCCTTCTGTCGCCGAGGTCGAGCAATTTCTTGGCGAAAAAAGTACCACCAAAAAACAGGCTCTCGTTGAGCGTCTGTTGTATGACGATGTTTACACTGAAGAGTTGGCTCGGAATTGGACAACGATCTGGTCGAACTTGTTGATCGGTCGAACTGGCGGCAACGCCAATGGTTCAATGATCAACCGAGATGGAATGCTGAAGTACCTACGGGATTCGTTCGCGCGAGGCAAGCCTTACGATCAATTTGCACATGAGCTGATCTCGGCGACGGGCTCGACAGCCCCTGGAACGGATAACTTCAACGGCGCGACCAACTATCTGATTGATAAAGTCAACCAAGAAAAAGGTTCGCAGGCTACCGCCTCAACCAGTCGCATCTTCTTGGGACTGCAGGTGCAATGTACGCAGTGCCACAATCATCCCTTCAATGATTGGAAGCAAAAAAAGTACTGGGAAATGAACGCCTTCTTCCGCCAGAGCCGAGCCGTTAGAGGTGGGATGCGCTCGGCGATGGAAACCGTCGCGACTCTCACGGATGTCAATTTCAAAGGCGAAAGCGGCAACAATTTGGACGAGGCCGAGATCTACTACGAGATGCGAAATGGATTGGTGGCTGCAGCTTGGCCAGTATTCGTCGACGGCACCGAAGTGGAGAAAAGCGGCGATGTGGAAGTAATCAACCGTAGAAAAAAGTTCGCTGACCTTACCGTTGCCTCGCCGTTTTTTGCTAAAGCGATCGTCAATCGAACGTGGGCACATTTTCTTGGCTACGGCTTCACCAGTCCCATCGATGATCTTGGTCCACACAATATCCCGACTCATCCCTCCCTGTTGGAGTACCTTGGCCAAGAGTTCCGCAGCAGCGAGTTTAATTTTCGCCAGCTGCTGCAATGGATTGTGTTAAGCAAGCC
>CAZDBE010000032.1:5034-27774 GCA_964503675.1 uncultured Pirellulaceae bacterium
GCCCTATGCTCTGTCCAGCAGGGAAAACCGCTCCAACAAATCGGACGATCCACTACTTGGCGAAACGCCAAAATTTTCACACTTCTACCTTCGGCAAATGCAGGCGGAGCAGTTATACGAATCGCTGTTGGTGACTACCGGTGGAGCGAAAAAGAATTTGTCGTGGGAGGAGCAGGAAGAAGTCAAAAACCAGTGGTTGCAACAGTTCAATCGCGCTTTTGGCAATGACGAGGGCGGTGAAGCGACCAATTTCAATGGTTCCATTCCTCAAGTGCTGATGATGTTCAATAGTGACATGATTCGCGAAGCCACCGGCGTTGCCGACGGTACGTTGGTAGGTGATATCGCAAACAGTTCTCTGTCTCAGAAGCAAATGGTCAACGCAATTTTTATGGCTGGATTGTCTCGTAAGCCGACGAAAGATGAAGTGGCACTGGCAAAATCGTTGGTCAATGCTAACAACGGAAACCTTTCTCAGGGGCTGAGTGATCTCTGGTGGGTGATCCTCAACACCAACGAGTTTATTTTGGTTCACTGATGCGTTGCATGTGAACTGACCGAATTTATTACAAGTCAATCAATAAGAAGCTCAGGTAACAAAATGAATTATAAAACTCCTCGAGGCATGAACAGGCGTCACTTCATGAGTCACCTTGCCGGCGCGTCGGCTTTTGTTGGCAGTGCGATGGCGATGGGAAGGACTCTAGAGGCCAATGCCCAGACGTTGACCAAGAATCGTAAAGCGGCCATTTTGCTATGGATGGGCGGTGGTCCGTCCTCTATCGATCTGTGGGACCTTAAGCCCGGGGCCAGTACTGGAGGCCCGTTTCGCCCGATCTCAACCAAGGGCGACATGCAAATTTGCGAACACCTTCCAATGATGGCTCAGCAAATGGACAAAGCCTCCATTGTGCGGTGCATGAGCACACGCGAGGCTGACCACACGCGTGGCCGATATTACATGCACACCGGCTACGTGCCCAATCCCAACATCGTTCACCCCAGCTATGGCTCGGTCGTAGCACACCAGCTTGGCTCGCAACGTCCGGAGCTGGAGATTCCTGCTTTCGTTTCCGTCGGTGGAGATAGTGAAGGCCCCGGCTTTCTAGGAATGGCTTACTCGCCCTTTGCGGTCAACTCAAGTGGACGCATCCGAAATTTGAATCTTGGCATCTCTCCGGACCGTGTCTCCAGCCGAATTGAGGCTTTGCGAATGATGGAAACCGGATTTATTAACCAGAACCGCGGTCTTGCCGCAGCTGAACATGCCAAAGTTCTTGGGAAGACTGTCTCTCTGATGAGCAGTGAGCAAATGAAGGCGTTCCGAGTGGAGACAGAGCCCTCAGAGGTTCGTGAGCGATACGGCGATACAAATTTCGGTCGCGGTTGCTTGCTGGCGCGGCGACTGGTGGAGGCAAACGTGCCTTTCGTTGAGGTGAACCTTGGCGGCTGGGACAACCACCAAAACATTTTCAACACGCTTGAGAATCAGAAACTTCCTGAGCTTGACCGTGGTATGAGTGCCTTGTTTGAAGACTTGAATCAACGTGGGATGCTTGACGACACGGCTGTGATCTGGATGGGCGAATTTGGACGCACGCCAAACATTAACGGCAATACCGGACGTGACCACTGGGCACGCAGCTGGTCAGTCGTCGCTGGCGGAGCCGGTATGACGCCAGGTGTGGCGATTGGTCAAACCAATGAAGACGGCACGCGAGTCGAAGGGCAGGCCTATTCGTCGGAGGATCTAATGGCGACAGTTTGTAAGTCGCTGGGAATTGATCTTGAGACGACCTTCACCAGCACTAGTGGTCGGCCGATGAAAATTGCTAACAGCGGTAAACTGATCGAGGGCCTGATCTAGAAGATGTCGGTTAAAGATCTGCAAGGGAACGACGTTTCTACCCCTGCAAAAACCAAACTTGCTTCACGATATCTCTTTGCTGCTTCGGCGGTAGTGTTGATCGTGGTTGTGTTTGGATATCGAGTATTCGATTGCACCAACTTCAATCACAGCAATCGGCAGCGGCTGAGAAATTTAGAGAATTATGGCGCCGCTGCTACGTTGCGCGACAATCGACGTGACTGGAAATACCCTTGGTTGGTGAAAGATATCTCGCCGGTCAAGTTGGTTTTCTTTGACCACCCGCGTTTCAAAAAAAACTCATTGACGGACGCCGACATTAACCAGATTGCCCGATTGATCGACGGATTACCTAATGTGCCGTCGGTCCATATCGCGCGGAAGAGTATGTCGCCGGACATTGTCTCACGGCTTGAAGAGCAGCTAGACACGGTCAAGTTCACCACGGAATAAATGGCGTGTCTGGCTATCTGTTGCTTCCACCGCCCAGTAAAAATTCCATCAGATTGAATCCCGTTTCCGCGCGAATCGTTTCATAGGACGCAGTCAATCGCGGGTTAATTTCGACAACCACATCAGGACCGTTGTCAGCTAAGATCATGTCCACACCTAGATAACCATGCCAGTCAGGAAAGGCTTCGGCGACCGCCGTCGCCAATACTGCCGCGCGGCGCTGCAGGCTCTCCTGCAGCGGATAGACTGATTCCACAAAGTGTCCAACAGGTTCAGGATTCGAATTCTTTGAATCGTTTGGTCGTTGTTGATTCCATAAGTTTGAGAATCGCTGCTCGGTTGCAGGCAGCAGCCGAGTCTCGTCTTGGTTACGAACGATTGAAACGCTGACCGATAGTCCCGCGATGTAATTCTCCGCCCACAAGGCTTCGTCGGTGTTTCCCTGTGTGGCAACCGCCGTTTCGAGTTGCTCCAGATTGTGGCACAGCTGAACGCCCTCCCCGCCCGCACCACCCGGCGGTTTGACCACCAGCGGCCATGCGAGTGCTTCGTGTGCCTCAATGAATTTTCCTAACGCCCAGCCACGGCCGTCGGCAAAAATTCCCGAAGGTAATGGAATGCCCAGTGGAACGGCGATGCTCTGTTTTTGTAGCAGTCGCTGAGTGAAGTGCTTGTTGGCAAAAATGTTGATCAAATTTTGCGGACCACAAACCAGTTTCGGTTGGAACCCTTCGAGCCATTGAAGGCACTGTGTCAAAATCCCATCGCACTCGGGGGCGATCAAAAAAATGTGATCGGTTTCCTTTGCTAGGCGTTGAAGTGTTGGCTTAAGGTCCCTCCCGACGTCGACAGGGGCAATGTGAAAGCCATCGTGACGGCACAAAATTTGGAAATTGCCGATGGCTTGGGTACGCAGCGGATCCAGAGGCGAATGGACTTCTGCTCCTAGCTTCAGGCAGTCCTCCAAAATAGCTCCGTACATGCCCGCGCCCTGAATAAGAAATGGATCGTCCAGCGGTAAGGTGTCGTCACCGGCGACTCCCCCTCCGACCAGCCATTCAAAAACAAGGATTTTCATTGGGATAGGTACGAGTACGATTTTGAATGACTAGGATTGAAACGCAATTAGAATAATCGACCGGCGCGTTGGGCATTGGTGGCCGGTTGGTTTACAATGGGGTTCGCTGGTCTACAATCAAACCAGAGAGCCAAGCCTTTCGGTACCCTACCGGGAATTGTACTTGGCATAATCTGTTTTAAGAATGAGTGGTGCTGGGGTGACAACACTAAACACGAAACGCGAAGGTTCGATTCTGATTGTCAATTTTCAAGACGTTAGTCTGATCGACGAAAGCCGAATTGAGTCTGTTGGGAAGGAGTTGCTTGACCTAACCAGCGATGGCGTCAACGAAAAAATCGCTCTGAATTTTCAGTCCGTCGGTTTTATGTCTTCGGCCATGATTAGCAAGGTGATCGATTTCGGCAACGCCTGCAAACGCGAGAAGATCAAGTTGCGACTGTGCTGCATCAACGACAACGTAAGGAAAGTGTTCGATTTGATGCGTTTGGAGAAGGTATTCGACATCGACGAAGACGAGGAAACGTCGATGGCAAAACTAGCCAACCGAGGCTGGTTCGGCTAAGGAATCAGAGCCTTTCGCTACTACATTTCCGGTTTGCGAATGGGTTCGAACACCGTTGTCCTCGGGTCGGAATGCGCTTGGTAGATCTGATGGGCTTCCTTGTAGAGCGCTTCTTGACTGCGGAACGTGCGTTTCTTCTTTTTCTTATCCTCGACGGTGTGGTAGGTTCCGTCGTCTTTCAAAACTGACGCGTTTGTGTTGTCATCGAAATACGCGTTCAGCATTCTGATCAAGCGGCCTTTCGCATGTTCTTGTTCAACAGGCACCAGCAATTCAACTCGTCGGTCTAGATTTCTGCCCATCCAGTCGGCGCTTGAGATAAATACTAGATCATCGCCGCCATGCCGAAAATATAACACTCGAGCGTGTTCTAAAAGGCGGTCGACAATACTGATCACTTTGATGTTTTCGCTCAACCCCTTCTTACCGGGTAGCAAACAACAGATACCTCGAATGTTCAGACGGATCTCCACACCCGCTTGAGAGGCCGCGTATAACGCGTCGATGATTTCTTTGTCTACAAGCGAGTTCAACTTGGCAATGATTAACCCGGAACCTTCTTTTTGCTTGTTCTCGATCTCGATTGCGATCATTTCTAAGAGCGTCTCTCGCAAGTTGATCGGCGCCGCCGAGAGTTTGCCAAGGGATTGGGGAACTGACAGTCCTGTGATCGCATTGAAAAAATGAATTGCGTCCATACCAAGCTGTTCATCGCACGTGAACAGACTGATGTCGGAGTACAGACGCGCGGTCGATTCGTTGTAGTTTCCCGTTCCAAAGTGAACGTAACGTCGGATGCCGGTCGTCTCTTTGCGAACGACAATGCAGACTTTGGCATGCGTTTTGAGCCCTTGGATGCCGTAGATCACGTCGACGCCGGCCAGTTCTAAGCGTTTGGCCCACTGAATATTTCGAGCCTCATCAAATCGAGCTTTCAGTTCGACGATACAGGTCACGTGTTTTCCATCGAGCGCGGCTTGTTCAAGGGCTGACGCGATCGCGCTATTTTCGCTGGTGCGGTAGAGGGTTTGTTTGATCGCAATGACTTGAGGATCAGCTGCGGCAGCGCGGACGAAATCGACTACGGGATCGTAAGATTGATAAGGATGAATCAGCAATCGATCTTCGACTGCGATTTTCTCGAACAGTTCGGACGGCCGCATCATGTCCGCAACAGGTTGGGGCGGCCACGGGACATCTTTCAGGTGATTGAATCCCTTCATGCCGCAAATTGCGAACAGGTCTTTCATCGCCAACGGGCCATCGACTTCGTAAACATCTTCCAGAGAGATCTCTAAAGCGTTGCAGAGGAAGCCGGTTAACGATCTTGATGCAGATGCGCTGATTTCCAAACGCACGCACTGGCTCGTTTCTCGTACTTGGAGCATTTCTTGCATGTCGATCATCAAATCCAATCGACTGTCTTCATCGATCTCGACATCGCCGTTGCGGGTCACGCGAAAGGGAGCCCATTCTAAAATCTCTTGCCCGCCAAACATTTCAGACAGGAACATGCCAAAGACTTCTTCGAGATACATGTACGAAAAAGCCTCGCTGCCGGGGACTGACCAGATTCTGTTGAGAGAGCGCCCCAGAGGAACTAGCGCGTATCGTATGCCGGTCTCTGTGTCGTGATCTTCAGGTTGGAGCGTTTCTCCGGTTTGGGGTGTGCCCTGCCCTAATCGAGGTCCGATGTTGCTCTCATTGTCAGACTTCAATTTTACGCATAGGCACAACCGCGTTCCCGCCAACATTGGGAATCCAAAATTGTTCTCTACCGCCAGCGGAGCCGCAGCAGCGGATAGCTCTGTCTCAAACTGCCGTCCTAGAAATTCACGTTGGGCGTCGGTCAGGTCGCCGGGTCTCAGGCGGATGATGCCGTTGTCCTTTAGTTCGGCTTCCAATTCACTCAGGCAACCTACCTGCGTCGCGTACATTTCCCTCATTCGTTTGGTAATCGAGGTCAGTTGTCTGGACGCAGTCATGCCGGCAATATCAGGCATGCTTTTGCCTTGCTGTTCGACAAGCTTCAGACCGCCGACCCGCACCATGACAAATTCGTCAAGGTTCGACGCACTGATGGCCAAGAATTTGAGCCGTTCGAGTAGCGGATTCTTCTTCAAAAAAGCTTGGTCAAGCACACGTTGGTTGAAATCAAGCCAGCTGAGCTCGCGATTGAGGTAGTTCGATTTGTTTTTTTTCATAGCTCATCGCGGGTGGACTTAAGGCGGGGCGTTCTGCCGAAGATTGCGGAAAACAGAGCCCCCGTTTGTTTGAGTTCCAGCTTTTCAAGTGACAGGTCAATTGACTGGTCAATAAACAGTTCGACCTCGCCGGGAGAAAGCTTGCATTCGAATTTGGAAAACAATTGCCGGTGGCTGACGTCAAGCGATTTGGCGATCCTCAAAATTGCGGCAAGTTTTGAAACGGCTACACGGCTGTTGCGTGACAACCGTCCGTAGGGCGGGTGCGATGGCTGAGGTGATGCGCCGCGGAAATATCGGGCAACCATCGCAATCATCTGCAGTTCTTGTTCGCCAATGCCAAACATCTCGCTGTTGTTGATTAAGTACATCGAATGCTTATGGCGAGAGCGACTGCTTACATACAAACCTATCTCATGAAGCAACGCCCCGATCTCCAATAGACCTCGCCAACGACGAGGGAGTTGGTGCAGCACTTCCAGTTGGTCGAACAGCTGGCAGGCAAGACTGGCCACATGCGTCGCATGCGATTCGTTGAAACTATATTTGCGACCCAACAACATCGCGCTACGAACGATTTGGGTTTGGATAGAATCGGTCCACTGGTGATTGTCCGTCATCTCTTTGATTAGGCCATCGCGCAGGTTCACATTGGCCACTGCAATTTTATCGACACCAAGCGCTTTGGCGAACATGACATGCGTCAACAAGCCTGGCCCCAAGCTCTGCGCGTCAGGAAGACTCAAGTGATACTTGGTCACAAGACTTTCGGGGGATCGCTTGAGTACATCGTCGGTGAATTTGGAAAGCTCTTTGATCGAAAGCTTGACGATCTGGTCTCGGACAGATTTTTGCTTGATCGCTTGCACTGCGAACCGCACGTCGCTGCCCATCGATACGAGGTATTTTGGTTCGATTTTTGGCACCGAATGCAAGAACTGTTCGAGGAAGCGCTCGATCTGCGCCTCCATTAGTTCTCGCGATTTCACCAACGGTGCGTCGTATGCTTCTAGCTGCTTTCTCAATCGCAGCGCTCCTAGGCGATAGGTCTTTGCGAAGGAGACATCGTGTTTGTCTAGCAGTAGCACCTCTGTTGTTCCGCCGCCGACCTCGATGACGACCGACTGTTTCGCAAAATACTGGGGCTCGTTCCTCAGAAACGGCAGTAGCCCCAGATACGTCACCCGATGCAAAATCGATTGGTCGAAGTCCTCGATTTCAAACTGGGTCGCGATAAAGATACGGTCCTTGAAAGCCAAACTATTGGACGCCTCGTTGACGCCGCTGGTCGCAATGACGCGAATGGCCTCCGGATCACTGATGCCGTACTCATCCAATTTGGCCCGGTAAATGCTCAGCACGTGAACGCAATCCTCGATCGTGCCACGTTCGATAAGTCCTTTGCTGAATGAGTCTTTTCCTAGACTAAGCGCCTGCGAGAAAGATTCAATGTTTCGGATGCTACCGTCGTCGCGAATTTCGGCGATCTGCATTCGAACCGATGAAGCGCCCACGTCAATTACCGCGACCAGCTTCGGGCCAGTCGGCGTCAGCGTGTCGTTGGGATAGTTAGAGTCGCGGTTGATCATGCGTTAGTACCCAAGGGGCTGGAATGCTAGAGGTCAAGCTTTAGCCTGTGTTTCAGTGACGGCCTGTTTAGCCAGCGCGGCGGCTCCCATGACACCAGCATCATCGCCGAGTTTTGCCGGTACAAGTTTGTAGACGTCTCGCATGGCTGGAAGAATTCGTTTCTGTGCTCGTTTCCTAATAACGGGCAACATCGTGTCTTCCATTGCCTCAATTAAGCCGCCGCCAAAAACGATGACGTCTGGCGCCAACAGGTGA
Organism: uncultured Pirellulaceae bacterium; assembly: GCA_964503675.1. Classification (GTDB taxonomy): domain Bacteria; phylum Planctomycetota; class Planctomycetia; order Pirellulales; family Pirellulaceae; genus Mariniblastus. The sequence goes on from CAZDBE010000032.1 coordinate 13,047, forward strand.
ACCATGGTCACAACTGACATCGCTAAGTATTCGCAAGCATCTTCAACGATCTCTTTGACAACCTTGTCTCCTTTTTCAATGGCATAAGAGATCGCTCCGCTGCGAATGTCAGAGATGTCGGTGCCCGCTTTTTCTAACAAGTTAGGGGCCTGCCCTCGGTAAGCCGCTAGTGCACACTGCCCGGCGATGGTCAGCCGAGCCGCGACTGCCTCCAGCGATCCATGGTTACCAGCACCATCGATGGCTCCCCCGGGTAGGACTGGAATGTGGCCTATCTCCATACAGGTGCAGTTGCCACCGAGGAAGAGTTTTCCTTCGTAGACACACCCGCCGCCAATTCCGGTACCTGGAAAAATTCCCACGACGCAACGTGCACCTTTACCAGCACCGAATTTGTACTCGCCAAACACACCAGCATCGACATCATTGGCGACCGTCACCGGAAATCCAAACTCGCCCTCAATCGATTTGCCGATCGGTGCGTTCTCCCAACCCAGATTCGGTGCCGATCGAATGGACTTCTTCTTTAGATCTAGTGGCCCGGGGCAGCCAATGCCCAACCCTTTGACCTGTGATGCTTTTACTTCCGCGTCTTCGAGCGCTTCTTGAATAGTGGCGTTGATGCGTTTGAGGCCTGCCTCCATGCCTTCGTTGCCTTTGGTCTTTTTGCGGGCCTTGCCGATCTGTTTGAAGTCGTCGTCAAATACGATAGCCAGCATTTTTGTGCCGCCCAGATCAAATCCAATCCAGTAGTCCTGCGAAGCCTCTGACATTTGTTTTCCTGATGCTGTTGAAGTGACATTCCGTTCTTCACAGTGTAGCCGATGCGAAAGAACGCTTGAATATGTGGCTAGAGGGAGACCGTCCTGAATCAGTAACTGACGTGGACGTAGGAGTGTCACGCTGAGTTTGCTCTGGACTCCGGCCAGTCGACCGGGACCCTGCTTGGGCTTGAACCGGACTGGTCGGGGGCTAATTGCTGATTGGGAGCGCAAAGTCCGGTAAAATGCTTGCCAAATAGAGGAAAATTGGCGAAAATGCCAGATCGCGGCATTGAGTCATGGGGAAGTAGTCGATACAATCCCGCAACTCTAAATTTAAACATTAGTACACGTAGAAATCACGCAGGTTTTTAAAAATGGCTGTTCCAAAGCGCAAACACTCAAATGCTCGCACCGGTAGCCGTCGCGCTCACGATTTTATCAAGCCGCGTCCGTTGGCCGTTTGCTCTAATTGCAGCACAACAATCCCGACTCACGTTGTATGCCCGAACTGTGGTTTTTACATGGGCCGTGTGGTGAGTCCGCAAGTCGATGAAGCAAGTGCCGAGTAAGTTTCGACATAGGTCGAACCTCTGGAAAATACGAAATCATAAAGCCTCTTCGGGAAAACCGCTGAGGCTTTTTTCGTGGGTGGTTTTTGTCCTATTTCCTAGGCTCTGCCTCGGAACTAACTGCATCACAGGCTCAGCCTTTATACGTACGAGCAAGTGGCTTCGCCGATCATACTTTGGAGAGGCAGAGCTTTTATAGTAGCCCGTTGCACGGCGGAGCCATACAACGAGGTCGCAGAGAAAATGCCAACGCAAAAAAACCTTGCCGGCGTTACACCGGCAAGGCTTTGATGTTTTTGTTCAAGCAAGTTCGATGCCTTACTTAAAAGTCGATTGCCTACTTGTCGTGGAAATCGAGATTCCACCAACCGTCATCCCATTCCAAAGTTACCTTACGCCATCCCAGTGGGACTTGAGGGTAAGGATAGAATGGGCCGATGTAAGGCCATGCTGATGCCGAATGTTGGCGTGGGTAGCTGACTGCTCCGTAGTTTGGAGCAGCAGCGTAAGAAGGCCAAGCGTAACCCGGTAGGTTGGCAGGTCCTGAACCACCGCCCGCTTCACCAGCGTATCCAGCCGCCAGTGGCTCGCCACCGTAGCTCGAAGCCATTGGTGCGCCGTATGAATCACCAATTACAGTTCCCTCAATGACCTCGCCACCGTAGGAGCCGCTATCGTAAGGCACTCCACCGCCGGCACAGCTTTCGCAGTTGGCAAACGGTAGTGGTTCGTTGTAGCTCTCCATGTATTCTTGAGTCGGAGCGTATGGAGCCACGGGTGCGGCAGGAGCCCGTCGGATGACAGGAGCTAGTCGAGCGACTCGAGCGGGCGCAAAAGGTGCGCGATAGCTGGCAGACTGAACTGGTGCTGGTTGACCCAAGCCCTGGTAAGCTGCCGGAGCGGCTTGGTAGGGAGCTGATCCACGAACTTCAATATCATCTACCACTTGAACCACTCCCAAGTGACCGGCTTGTTGAGCCGTTCGCAGAATGGTCATCTGTTGTTCTGGTGAAGAAACAAAACCTTCAAACCACACAGTTCCGCCATCGACACGCATGTCGACATTGAAACCCTTTAGGTTTCCAGCATCTTGTTCGGTCTTAAGTCGGCTCTTCACATACTCAGCAATCTGCTGGTCATCGGCCATGCCAACGACTGGCATAAGCGATGTTACCGCGACTGCGATTCCAAGCACTAAACGTCGCATAGGATCCCTCCTGGTTCGTAATCACGCATCGCAAAAAAACGAAATCGGTTCAACCAAACTGCCGGTCGCTAAAACAAGCGGTTTGAGTGAGCCCAATCGTTCGCTGAGCGTTCAAAAAAAAATGTTCTGTAATTGTTCGATCTTGAGTCTATCGTCAGTAACCCGAAGGTGAAAATAAAACCAATCCTTTGGCTCGAACATCGACAATCGAGATCGTGACACTCGAGCTTCGAGTCAAACAATCGGCGGCTGTAGATTTTTTCCTTCAGGTTTTACTCCAATGAACCCAACCTTGTTTTCGGCAGCGTCGGACATCATCAAAGACAATAATTCCGATTTTGACGATCTTCTGGGAAAAACCCCGTCCGCTCTATGGGTTGATTCGTTTCGACGCTAGCGACCCTGTGAACCTGAATCGGATGGGTGGAGTTTGCGGGCAAGTTTTAGGTTTCCAAGAGGATTTGCTCAGTGATAGGCAGTCAGGCTCTGAATCAGACCAGCGATCCTAGTCCGGTCATTCCCAGCGGCTCACGCGCGGTAAACGGCTCGCCGTACTTCACTCCGATTGACCGGCCCCAGTAGCTGGCTTCGTCCCGAAGTTGCTCCAAAAAGGACGGGCTGACGTCTTCACGTCCTTCGACGAATTGGCTGTGGTAGCATGAAATGGCTTCGTATTTACGCTCCCATTGGTCGGAAATGTCGAGCACGAATTTTGGTTGAGCGTGCATCTTAAGGTGGACGCAGTAATAGTTATAAATCCGTTTCGGGTGAAAACGCTCGCCCGGCATGTCGGTTTTGGAAAGCTTCGCCCAGAACCGGGCGGCCTCCACCAATTCAGTCGCCGCAATATGATCCGGGTGGGCATCGGTCCAGAATGGGGCAAAAATCCAATCTGGGCGATGCAAGCGAAACTTGGTCGCCAACATTTTACGCGCTTCGAGAGTGGCCTCCAAGCTGCGATTGGGCAGCCCCAGATTCTCACGCCAAGACAGCCCTAGAATTTTTGTTGCGGCTGCAGTTTCGGCTGCCCGTTTCTCGGGCGATCCGAAAGGCGTTGGTTCACCGGTAGTCAGGTCAAGCACGCCCACCTGCATGCCCGATGCAAGCATGTTCAAAATCGCACCGCCCATGCCAAGTTCCGCATCATCTGGATGGGGGGCGACTACCATTACGTCCAATTTCATCCTGAGTCCTTAACTGTTAGTTTCAATATTAGCCTGTTTGTCGTCAGCCAGAGGTTTCGAGGGGAGACCAACACGCGCGCCGCAACAGCCGATGAGTTCAAAACCCTATTCTTTAGGTTTGACAGATTTTTAGGAGTAGGCCATACACAATTTAGGTGGAGCCTTCAGAAATTAATTTTCGGCGTGTTTGGCTTAATGGGGCAATCCTGAGTCCCTTCGGACGGCTTAATGGCAAGCTGGTTGGCTTCCGCAGATTAGGTAGCTTATGACACTGGACACAAGCACATTTCGTGACGATAACCCTATATTGATATCTTCTAGAAGCGTTGCCCTGTCCACTAAAACAAATCGGCGAGCGTATTTGAAAATGGAGATTCAAGACAAACCAACACTTTATCGAGGCACTAGCGTGAACCATCCACTTGCTGCACTGGATAGCGAAGTACTTCGCCATCTTAACTACTCTCTCGGACATCACGCCAAGACTGTCAATCACAGTTACGTCTATCGCGCTTTTGCGATTGCCGTTCGTGACCGACTGGTCGACAACTGGCTGAAAACGAAAGACCAGATGAATGCCTCGGACAACCGGCGCGTTTACTATCTGTCACTAGAGTTTTTGATTGGTCGCTCATTTTCCAATGCAGTACACAATCTAGAATTGGGTGATACGGCGCGCAAGGTCGCGCACGACTACGGAGTCAGCCTTGAAGAATTGGCCGAACAAGAGCACGACGCCGGTCTCGGCAACGGTGGGCTTGGGCGTTTGGCAGCCTGTTTCCTAGACAGTTGTGCGAATCTCGAACTGCCGGTAGTCGGATACGGAATTCGTTATGAGTATGGCATGTTCCATCAACACATTGAGAACGGGCGTCAGGTGGAAGACCCCGATCACTGGTTGCGTGACGGGAACCCATGGGAGATTGAACGCCCGGAGGACGCTAGGAACATTCGCTTCTACGGCAACACGACGCAAAGCATTGACGAGAACGGCGAAATTCGGCAAGTCTTGGTCGATACGCACGACGTGGTGGCGATTCCGTTTGACATGCCCATTCCAGGTTTCAAAAACTCAACCGTCAATACTCTTCGACTTTGGAAGGCGACGGCAACGGATGTTTTTGACTTAGACGAGTTCAACTCTGGCAGTTACACCGAGGCCGTGGCTTCGAAGAATAACGCCGAGCAAATTACGATGGTGCTCTATCCGAATGACGCAAGCGAAAACGGTAAAGAACTCCGCCTGAAGCAGCAGTATTTCCTCGTTTCGGCTAGCCTCCAAGACGTGATGGCTGGTTGGGTGAGTAAGCATGGTGAGGATTTCACTGGTTTCGCCGAAAAGAACTGCTTCCAGTTAAACGACACTCATCCTGCATGTGCTGTTCCGGAGTTGATGAGATTGTTGATCGACGAATATGGAAAGACGTGGGACGAAGCTTGGGCAATCACAACCAGCTGCATGGCTTACACCAATCACACGCTGTTGCCGGAGGCGTTGGAACGCTGGTCGGTGCGTCTGTTCGGCAAATTGTTGCCGCGTCTGTTAGAGATTATCTACGAGATCAACCGCCGATTCTTGACAACGGTTGCCGAGCAATATCCGGGCGATGTTGAATTGCAGCGTCGTGTTTCCCTGATTGAGGAGGGACACGATCCGCAGATTCGCATGGCCTATCTGTCGATCGTGGGCAGCTATTCCGTTAACGGTGTGGCTCAACTGCACACCGATCTGTTGACCGACGGGCTGTTTTCAGACTTCTATAAGATGTGGCCCGCCAAGTTCAACAACAAAACCAATGGTGTGACTCAACGCCGGTGGTTGGCACACTGCAACCCTAAGCTAAAACATCTTCTGGATGAGTCGATTGGAGAGGGATGGCAGAAAGATCTGAGCAACATCAAGAAATTGGAACCGTTCGCAGAAGACGACCAGTTTCGCGCCTCGTGGCAAGAGGTCAAGCATGCCAACAAGCAAGCGTTGGCCGCTTATGTTAAAGAGAATGCTGGCGTTGAATTTGATCCGTCGTTTCTATTTGACGTTCAGGTCAAACGCATCCACGAATACAAACGTCAGTTGCTGAATGTTTTGCATTGCGTTCATCTGTACGACAGAATTATTAAAGGGGATACTGCCGGAATGACGCCGCGTTGTGTTTTGATCGGTGGCAAGGCGGCTCCCGGATATCATTTGGCCAAGTTAATCGTCAAGCTGATCAATGACGTCGCATCGGTTGTCAATTCTGAACCGAAGGCAAGAGATTGGCTGCGCATCGTCTTTTTTCCAAACTACCGAGTGTCGGCGATGGAAGTAATTTGTCCGGGGACAGATCTTTCAGAACAGATTTCCACCGCCGGGAAGGAAGCGTCTGGCACAGGCAACATGAAATTTATGATGAATGGCGCCCTTACCATCGGGACACTCGATGGAGCAAATATTGAAATTCGCGAAAAAGCCGGAGCGAACAATTTCTTTTTGTTTGGTCTCGACGCTGCGGAAGTTAAGAAGACTCGCGCGAATTATAAGCCAAATGAAATCATTGCAGCGGATCCTGACATTCGACGTGTGATGGAATTAGTGGAGAGCGGACACTTCAATCAGTCAGAGCCTGGCATTTTTGACATCCTGACTCGTGGTCTGCGAGATCCTCACGATCAGTGGCTGACAATCGCTGATTTCCGCAGCTACATTGATGCTCAAAAGAGTGTCAGTAGCGTTTATCGATATCAGGAGGAGTGGAGCCGCCAGAGCATCATCAACGTCGCCAACAGTGGCTGGTTCTCCAGCGACCGAACGATTGGGCAATACGCTGACGAAATCTGGAAAGCGAAAAAGCTCTAGACGGTCGTACTACTTGAGATTCTTTGCCCGATTCAAATGGTGTAGCAGTATTGAACGCAGCAGAGGTCGTTACAACTTCCGCTGCAAAACTTCCGCTGCAAAACGCCCACCCCTCAAGTCTTCAGTAGGGACCTAGCAGGTGGCACCTGTATTGCGCACTGCATTGGCGAAATTGTCGAACTCCAACAGTAGCTCGGACACGAGCGTTTGAACGTGCTCTCCCCGATTTTCCTGAGCCGCTGATTCCAGTTCAGACGCAATACAAGAGATTCTGTCTGCCTTCACTGCAGCCGCTGACTCCCGCAACCGATGAGCGAGACTGAGAGTTTGTTTTGAATCCTGTTGGTCCAAACAGACCAAAAGTTCCTCGCGATATTCAGGAACTGAGGATACGAAGTGACTAGCAATTTCGAGCGCGAAGGCTTTGTCGTCGAATTGGTAAATCAGTTTTTCAATATCAAAAACGAGTTCGCACGATGGCGTTTGATGGGTGTTCATCAGTTAAACTTTCAGGGGAATGGGAGGGGACCCAAAATTCTTTGATTACGAAGGGCTAAGACAAGTACTCAATCATCCCTGCTGCAAGACATCTGTCCCTATCACTAACGAGCCGATTTGTCGTCAGCGTAATCACCGGAATTTCATGAATCGAACCCATCTACCTCGAATGAGGCAAGGGTATTGATCGGGCAGTTCCAACGGGCAGCCAAGGCGGATGCATGGGCCATCTAATGTGAATTGAACGTGTTTGATTCATGATTTTCAGATCCGCTGAGAAAAGATTAGAGCGGCAAAGTTTGATAAGAGTCCATCTCAAGCCGCTGTGAACAGCTTGAGACAAACAGGTTGGGGAGAGGTATCTTCTTTCCCTCAAAAAAATAGACCATGGCTTCTTTTTGGGCGGCAAATAGACAAATATTTCGTCTATTCAACTAATCCATTCGGGGGGGCTGAGGACGGATCATTTCGAATGTTCCGATTTGGAAATTTTAACAAGAACAATTTCTCGATGCCTTGTTATAAAGGGTTGTGGAATCTGATACCGCGTGAGTGCACCTAGGCATCGCTTGTTTTCAAGCTTGGCGGTGTTCCGAAAAGATTGATTAGAAGCAACGCAGCAAAATAGAATTTGCCGTCGAAATAGAGACGGTTCGCATGGATGTTCTTAGTTCATCCAGCGATGAAGAGACCGTTCGACCACCGCGAAAGCGATTTGGTCGCCGCAGCGAGCGCTGGTTCATTGGCCGATCAAAATAGCAATGAATGCTGGGATATCATCGAAGTTGACCATTCCGCTCTGATCAACATCCGCTTCGAGTTGATATTCACCAGAGATTAAAACACTGATGAATGCTGGGATATCCGCGAAGTCAACCATGCCGTCAAGGTTGACATCACCTAATGAAAATGGATCAGGTACTTCGGTTACTTCAAGAAGCAGTTGAGGTCCCAATCCGTCAACATCGTCGAGAGAATCAAAACGAACCGCCCCGTCAGATCGGTCGGCCGCTTCGCCATCAAAACGAATTTCTCTGGCGATGAGTAATCTAAGATTTTCATCCGAATTGGCGTTGAGATAGTCCGTAATGTCCAAGGCCACCGGGGCATAATTTTGGCTAAACGTTAGATGTCCAAGAAACTCTGCAGTATCCGAAACACCCGTTACAAAATTGTCTGCGATCAAAGCCCTTGTGTCTTGCTGGTTTGCAGCCAGAAGGTTGTTGACATCATCCCAAGTAATGGTGTCTTGATCCCAATCGTCGCCTTGGACAGCAAACACGTGAGTCGTCACGTAATCAGCATTTCCTTCGTTGACCTCTCCGTTGACCTCAATAACCGCTCGATCGATTAGATCGTTGCCTAGATCAGGAATGTCGAATTGTAAGAGACCAACCGAGCGACCACTTGCGTCACTGGTTGAATTGACAATGTTTCGAACAAAGATGTTGTTGCTGTCGCCAAAGTTGTTGTCACTATTGTTGGCGGCTCTTACTGTTGCATCATCGGTTGGCGCGACAGCAAGGGAGGTGGCGGCTACCTCAGATACAGAAATTAGCGCGACGCTTTCTCTTGACTGCTCAAATGTGATCAGGCCGCTCGCTGGAAGTGGGATGCGGTGGGTTACCTCTGCAATGTTTCCATCGGAGACTTCTTCAATCTGAACGATTGCACCCGTTTCAATGTTGAATGCCGAGAGGTTAAACGTCAGATTGCGATCCGATGTCCTTTCGTTGGCCGATAAAACATAGTAACGACCTTCGGATGCGTTGTAGCTTGCCGCAACGTCCAGATCGTTGATACTTTGAGTAGGCTCTTGCAGAAGTTCTTGTGAGCCAACAAAGCCTTTTGTGAACAGCTTTAAGACGCCTGCTGCCGATGTCGCGCCGCCGACGTTGTAGGGGGCGTCAAAACGGCTGTTCATAAAAATGGCATTCTTTTGAAGAAAGTTGTCTTCGGCGTTAGAGCTAAACTTGAAAAGGTATAGCTCGTCGGCCTGTTGGTTGACAAGGCCAGTGAAAATCCCTCCGAGGCGAGCATAGCGCGAGGGAGTATTGAGATCATCAGTGCGTGTATCGAACGTGCCATTACTGTGGACGTTAAACTCGGTCAGTCCAAATTTCACGATGCCATTGAGACCGTTTACCGCGATGTCATTCGCGGTTGCATTTTGAATAAACTCTAGGTCATCGGCATATCGGCGTCCGTCCGCGTTGTACTGTTGATATGCGTAGGTGTGGATCAACTGGAAATTTGGATCGGGTTGACCAAAGAGATTTGTATTGAGGTTATTGATAACCAACTCGCCCCAGCCTTGGTTGTCATCACGCGTGTCAGAGTTGTCCAACCTGCGAAAATATTCGTTGGCACCGCCAGCGGTGATCGGAGCCAGTATGTTGGCTTGGAGGCTCTTTCCGAAATCACGATTGACGTCTTCCAATGCACTTTGGATGGCATCGGACGCAAGCTGCAAACGATTTAGGTAATCAGCCTGCGTAACATCTTGACTTCCCTGATCTGGCTCGTTGTACATGCTATACCGCTGCACGTCGTAGTTACTGCCCAAGTAGTAAGCTTGTGCGTAATAGTGTTGCCAATGCTCCCAGCGATCTGCCCAGCCGGCTGCCGTCCCATCAGCGGCAAAGGGAAATTGTCCTTCGGTGCGGTTGATGATCGCCAGCGGACTGATTCCGTTGGATGAGAGCTCACCATAGGCAAGGTCGTAGTTGATGAAATCTGATTCGTTGTTTCCGTAGCCGTCTTCGAATTCAGCAAAATTGATGTTGTTTGGGTTGGTTGGATTCGCGCGAACCGCAAGGCGTCGGAAAATAAAAGAAAACTCGCTGTTGACGCCATCGCCCTGTCCCGGAATGTCATCGTCCTGCTCAATGTTTGGGGCAGATGTAAAAATTCGTGCCCCGTTGACTCCTGTCCAACGCCAAAAGGTGGCCGTGTTGGCTCCCGAAAGGTAGTTGCCACTGTTAAGCCCAATTACGCTGGGCGTTTCGCCAACAACGTTTGAATGGACAGTCACTGTTTGCGCAAAGCTACGGCTGGAGATGAGGAGTAAGGCGATCGACGTAAGCGTTAAAAACGTAGATGCCGAAATAGATCTCAGTGAGGTAAGAAACTTCATAAGGTGTACAGTCAAAAGGATTGGTGGTGGGATGTTGTTGGAGGAGATGACGTTGAAGGCTATTCCGGCAACTCGAAATTGGCTTCCTTCGTTCCGCCAGCGGGGACATCAAACTTTTCAGTGTATTCACCTGCAGCTTTAGGGCGAGATTTCTGTAGAGCCTCATGGTCCGCAATTTGTTTCTTGGCCGCATCTACCCCAGCTTGGTCGCCATCGGCCTTGGCTTCCCTGAGTAGCTCTCGGTAAATGCTGATTTTATCGACGCCATCGTACACAAAAGCTACAGTGTGTTTTCCAACTACAGCTCCGCTGTCCTTGTAGCGCGTCACTAGCGAGTACTCTCCCGCGGCATCGGTCAAAGCTGAAGACCAAGGTCCCGGATCTGCCTCGTCGTCTACGGGTACTGGAGAGAAGACTAACCTGATACCTTCAACTGGTTCTCCACCTAACGTCACTTTTCCAGAAACTGGAGCGATTGAAGAGTCTCCACATCCAATGGAAGACAGAACCGCGATGGCGAAGCACAAGATGGCTGGGGTCGTGAAATTACTCATTGTGTAGATAATATTCGTTTCTCTTATTCAGAATTTCGAACCGTGAAAACAAGGTCTAACCTAGAACCGGTGAACCTTGTTACTCTCCCAGATCAGCATTTTGTTGAACACCTAGAAATCAAGTTGGACGACTTGACCATCTGCCATCGCAGCTAGATTTTTGAGATTGTCCAGCGTTGTGTTGTCAGGAAGAAAGTGAGTCGAACCGTCCGCAAATGTCGCGTGTCCACCGCCAGGATGAAAACTGCTTATGAGTCCGTCAGATGTTCGTGTACCGTTAACACCCCAACTTCTTGAATCGTCACCTGTAGTCAAGCGACCAGTACAAACATCATTTGAAAAATGCCCCCGTTCATTGCGTCGACTATTGCGAATTCTTCCTGCCCAAATCGCACCGTAGGCGTCAACTCTTTCGCTAGGCAAGGCGCCAGAGGCCTCTTCGGTTCGACTTGCTCGCTCACCAATCAGAATCGTATTGCTTGATCCGTCCTGGATGTTACCAAAAGTGGTTTTTGAATTTGTCGCCATAATGCCAAAAGTGATAGGCTCGCGCCAGCGGGTATCGACATGATCACCGGCTCCGATCGCTGCAACGAAGTTCGCCTTGCCGTATACCTGGCCATCGGGAGCGGCATTGTGGGTGAGGCTTAAGTTAAAGTCGCCGTCTGGACTCGCATCGCTGGGGCAGATGAACGCGGGGATGACTTGCGAAGCCACAAGTTGCATGTTGGGGTCCACTTCTAGTTCCCAAAGTACAGATCCGTTGCCTGTTGCAGTTTTGAACTGTTCGGCCATCGCGTTCTGTTCGAGGAACGGAAGAATAAAGAATCCCCATCCCTGATCTCCCCCAAAATCAGAATCAGTGGGGGAAGAAATGATGGGGGGAGCGTCAAGACGTCCCCGACTGGTTGCGGAGTTCATGGATGGAGGAAAGCGCTGATAAGCGCTTTCAAAATTGAGAATCGCCAAAACAAGCTGACGACTGTTGTTGGCACATTCAGTTCTTCGAGCCGCTTCGCGGACCTGCTGAACAGCAGGCAGTAACATGCCAATCAAAATTCCAATGATCGCAATGACCACCAACAGCTCAACGAGCGTAAAACCAATTCTTCGATTCTTCATCAGGTGATCCAAAATAAGGATAAGAATAACGCAATGGTAAGGCGGCAGACCTCAAGCAAATTTGCTGGCTCTGCGGATAATGCCCACGTACCATTGTAGCTTTTTACCGTTGAAATATCCATCTTATTATTCTCAATCGATGGTGTGACTCTGCATTTTGCACCTGAGTCAAAGGTGACGTAACCTACCGCTCCATATTCGCTGTTTTCCCGCGTCGATCGGGATAACTGTCAGATTGAAACCGTGGTCATAGGTGCCCAACTAAAAGTCATTTGTCAATTGTATTTTGGGCTCGGTCGCAACATCTGCCGCGATGGACAAAAGCAAATTCAAGCAATGGAAACTTCAGCAGCGTGCCGACTCCTTTTTAAAGTCTGCGGTCCTAAATAATTAGACCGGTCGTCGTCGCGAAGAAGTTACAATCACGATTCACTCAACCCAACCAACAACTATAGGTTTATGATGCAACCGATTTGGATCTATCTACTAATTCTGCTTCTTCAGTTGACCACTCTAGCCGGCACTGGCCTACTTGCCCAATCGAAAGAAAACTCGCCGGCAGCCCTTGCTCTGAAAGGAATCGATATTGGGGACGTCGGCATCGCCGGAACCACTACCGTCAATGTTGGTACAGGCGAGTACACGGTGGGCGGCTCAGGCGAAGACATCTTTGGTAAGAGCGACCAGTTCCATTACGCCCATGTGCCATGGTCCGGTGACGGTCAGATTGTTGCGCGCGTAACGAAATTGGACGAAACCCACAAACACGCCAAGGCAGGAGTGATGTTTCGAGAAACACTTAATGCTGACGCGGCAAATGCCGTAATGGAAATCTTGTCTTCGGCAGGTGCCGAGTTCCAGTATCGGCAAAGTGCAGGCAAGAAAACGTCATACAGGGTCAATGGCGGTATCAGAGCGCCTTACTTCGTTCGGTTGGTTCGCCGCGGAGATACGTTTACGGGGTACCGGTCCTCTGACGGGGAAGAATGGATCGAGCAAAGCAGCACAACGGTCGTCATGCCAAAGGATATCTACGTGGGGCTTTCGGTTACGGCCCACAATAACCAAGCGCTGAATACCGCTACTTTCGACAAAGTGAAAATCTCGTCTGAACTTCCGCCTGCTCCAAAGCCTGTCAGCGTGAAAGGCAACACGGGCGTGACCGGATTTATCCCCTTGCTGACCCGCGATACTTTCGATCCGCTTACCGATGATGGGCAAGATCCCTCAAGGTTTCAAAGTGACTCCGATGAGTTCTACACGTATCGGAACTTCAGAGGCGTTAATAAGGGACACGACGAAGACGAAGGAAAAAACGCCACAGACGACAACGTGGTTTTCCGACTCACGCCCCAAGGTGAACTCCACATCTTAGGTGTTCCGAACGAAGGTCAAATCGAACCCTTCGGTTACATCAGTACGAAAGACAACTATCGCAACTACCATTTGTCTCTCGAGTACAAATGGGGCAAGGAGAAATTTGCGCCGCGCGAGAACGCTGTGCGCGATAGCGGTCTGCTGTACCACGTCCCGAAGCCGAATGACGAGATTTGGACTGATTCAGTGGAAACGCAGATTCAAGAAAAAGATACCGGCGACTTTCACTTCCTCTGGTCAAAGGGCCAGACGGTAGCCACGGTTACCAGTGGCCCGGGCGCAGATGTTTATCAACCCGCCGGACAGCCCAAGACAGACCACGGTGGCCGAATCATCAAAAGCAAAACGGTTGACTCGCTAACCGATTGGAATCAAGTGGAAGTCATTGTTGAACAGGACAACGTTACAGTCGTCGTCAATGGAGCGGTGGTGAACCGTGCGACCGATATGAAAATCGGTGTTGAAGGGAAACTGATCTCATTGACCGAAGGGAAAATTCAATTGCAGGCAGAAGGAGCAGAGATTCTTTACCGCAACATACAACTGAAACCGATTCACGCTGTCGGTGGCCGGGGTGACTACAAGATACTTCTGTTTCAGGAGACCGCAGGCGATTCCCATCGCAGCGAAGAAGCCGCGCGAGCAGCCCGCTCAGCGATCATCGGCTTGGGCAAAACAAATGGATATAGCGTGGATGTTGCCGACGACTCCAATGATGTCTTTACTGAAAGCAACCTAACGCAGTACGCGGCAGTCGTGTTCAATACTTCCGGTGACGTGTTGAACGAAAACGAACAGACCGCGTTCGAGAAATATATTCAGTCCGGCGGTGGATTCGTGGGCCTCCCGTCGGCCGCTGCGACAGAGAGAGACTGGACTTGGTTCGGTAGATTGGTAGGAAGTTCTGCCGAGAGCCGGACAGCACGACAAGTGGTGACGGTTAGCGTCGATTCAGAAGCGTCAATCGAAGCGGGTGGTTCAGGCCTGCATCATCCGGCTGTCGATTCGCTGCCATTGAAATGGACACGACACGATGCTTGGGACAGCTATCGAACCGATCCACGTAGCAGCGTCAACGTATTGCTGACGAACGATTTCAATGACCAACCCATTGCTTGGTGGCACGACTACGATGGGGGACGAAGTTTCTTTACGGGGTTGGGACACCACCAACAGAGCTACACTCAGCCGCTGTACCTAACGCATTTACTCGGAGGCATTGAGTACGCGGCTGGCGTCAGTCGCGTTCGACCAGCCGATGCAGTCGTGCTCTTCGACGGGACCAGCACAGAAGCATTTGAAAAAGAGAAGGGCGGTGGCGAGATCGGTTGGAAGATCGACGAAGACGGCAACTTAGCCATTGTGCATGGTACTGGTTACTTCGTTCAAACGACTGAAGGTTTCACCGACTACCACTTGCATCTGGAGTTTAAAATTCCGGCGACCGAACCCGGCACGCCAGAGCAGAAACGCGGCAA
>CAZDBE010000033.1:0-16057 GCA_964503675.1 uncultured Pirellulaceae bacterium
TCGATGGATTCGGCGTTTGGAAAGGTCTTGAAGTTCAGGGACTATCCGACAACCTTACCCTGTTTTGCGGCGAAAACGAAGCCGGCAAAACCACCATGATGCAGTTCGTCCGTTCAATGATGTTCGGTTTTTCCGCGGACCGTCTGAATAAATATACGCCACCGGTCTACGGTGGATTGGCTGGCGGTTCAGTCGATCTGACAACCTCCACCGGATCATGGGAAGTCCAACGGCACGTCGATCCCAACCGACATTCGGACCCTATCGGTGATCTGACACTGACCGATGCACATGATGGCTCGGTGCACGGACGCGCTCAGTTGACCACACTGATGTCAGACATTGACGAATCAATTTTCAACAATGTTTTCGCCATCGGACTGCGCGAGATCCAAGAGCTGGGAGCACTTAATTCTACCGACGCTGCTGAACACCTTTATAAATTGACCAGCGGCGTGGACCGCGTGTCGTTAATAGACGTGATGAAGGACCTGCGTAAGCGAAGGGAAGGCATCTGGGCATCTGAATCCGAGAACGAGTCAAAACTAACGTCGTTGTCCGTTCGCCGTGCCAAATTGTTGCGTGAGATCGACGACCTAAAACAACGTTCTAAACGCTGGGCGGCAACCGCGGCGGAAGTCACTTCGATTTCTCACCAGCTGACTGACATCGATAAAGAACTTGAAGAAGCCGACGCCGAATCACGACTTGTGGAAATCGCCACTCAAATCAGTGAGCGTTGGCAGAACCGAAAGATGGTGATCGACCAAATCAGCTCGTTCGGAAAGATGCCGGACGCGAAAGAAATTTCGGTCTCCAATTTGGACAATTACAACGCTCGCATCGCGCAACAAAAAGAACGCATCGACCAAATCAAACAACAGCGTCGCAAGATCAAAAAAGAAGCGATGGCTTTACCCATCAACCGCCAACTGTGGGCGCAGAAGTCCAGAATCGAAGCAATCTCCGAACACTTTCCGTGGGTCGAATCGCTCGAGCGCCAAGTCGCTACGCTGCAAGAAGAGATCGATAAGATCGGCAACAGTATGGTCAGCGAGGTCGATGGACTGGGCACTCAGCTGAAGATCCGCAGTAAGGACGTGCGTGATTTAGGCAACCGCGGGATGTTGCAGCTCGATGACGCAGCCAAAAAATTGGAGAAAGAAACCGAACGGCTAAACAAGCTGAAAGAAGAACTGGACCGGTCTGAATTCGACATTGTTCAGGTTCAAGAGCGCGTAGGACATTCGAAAGATGAACTGGGGCCATCAAACTCCCTAGAGGAGACTAGCCTTCACGTCAGTCGCCTGCGACGCCGCATCGAACTAGAAGACAAGATTGAGAAACTGACACGCTCGCGCAGTGGACTCGAACGCGATATTGATTCCGTAGTCGCCGAACAGGTGCTACCGGTCGGTAAGTTGTGGATCGTTGGAATCGTATTCGTGATTGGCGTTGTGTTGCTAGGATTTGGGTTCTTGGAGCTTGGCGGCGCGTTTTCCAGTGCGACACAATCTACCGGTGTGCTCATGATGTTCTGTGGTGCCGTCGCCGGATTTATCGCTCAGGGGCTTCGCTACCACTGGGAAAAAATTGCAAAAGACGAACTGGATGATTTCCGCCACCAGCTGGATATTAATCGCCAACAGTTGAAACGCTCTAAGCTTGAGCGTGAAGAGATCGAGCGTCAGTTGCCTTCTTCGGCCGTCGGCCAGTGGGATATTGATTTGCAGGAGGCCGAGGGCAAACTGAATCGATTGGAAGATCTGGTCCCGATGGAGAACCGGATCCAGAAAACCAAAGCAATCGCCGCAGAGACGAAGCGTCGAATTGAAACGCAACAGCGCGAGGTCGACAATGCGACAGGCCAATGGCGAGCCAGCTTGCGAACGGCTGGACTACCTGAATCACTGCTGCCGAAACAGCTTAAAGAGATCACCCAACGTAGTGAGCGCATCTCTGGCCTACATGTGCGTCTGGACCAGTTGGAATCAGAAAAGATCCAACGCGAGAAGGAAATGTCGGCTCTAAACCAACGTATCAACACAATGTTGTACGAAACAGGCGTGAAGTTTACATCTGAGAAATTGACGGACCGGTTGAATAAGATCACCAGCCTGATCCACCAACAACGCGGCATGGTTAGTTCGCGGAAAGAACTGGCCAACAAGTACAAATCGCTTCGCACGCGATTGAACAAAGCTAAACGAGAGCTTGAAAAAGCACTTGGCCTGCGGCAACGGTTGCTGGCCAATGCGGGTGCCGAAGACGAAGCGGCCTACCGACAGTTCGATATTAAACATCGTCAGATCAAAGAACTGGTCACCAAGCGCGAAAATCTGTCCGAGCAAATCAATGCAGCTTTGGGTGCCAATTACACACAGCCGCAAATGCGTGAACTGCTGGACACGTACGGACAAACTGGATTGGAGAAGCACTGGGAAACGATTCAGAACAACATTGCGGAAACCAAAAAACGTCAGACGTTGCTGCAGGAGCAACGTGGCGAGTTTGTGCAAGAAGTTCGTTCCCTTGGCGAAGACGCACGACTGGACGAGGCTCGTCTGGAGTTGAACGTTGTCGACCAACAGATCTCTGAATTGAAACAAGAGTGGCAGAAGCTGGCAGTCAGCACTCAAATGCTCGAACTGATTCGCGAAAGCTACGAATCAAAACGCCAACCTGAAACGCTAAAGGAAGCTTCCAACTATCTGACTCGACTAACCGAAGACCACTACGTCCGAATTTGGACGCGTCTGGTGGGCGAGGAGTTACTGGTTGACAATGCAGAAGGCGACACAATTCCGGTTGATAAACTCAGCCGCGGTACACGTGAGGCGGTCTATCTGAGTCTTCGATTGGCGTTGGTCGGAGCTTACGCTCGACGGGGAGCGCTGATCCCAATGGTGCTGGACGACGTATTAGTCAATTTCGACGGCCGCCGCACACGAGCCGCGGCGGAAGTGCTTTACGATTTCTCTCGAAACGGTTATCAGATTCTAATGTTCACCTGTCACGATCACATGCGTGATTTGTTTCATGAACTGGGTGCCGATGTGCGAATCTTACCCGACCATCGTGACGTATTTGAGAATCAAGCGCGTCCGATTCGTTTTGGCCAAGAGTCGCTCGCAACCGTTGAATCGCCGAAGCCCCAATCGGATCGTGAGTACGAAAAAATCGTCTTTGACTCAGGCCAACCTGAATCGCCGTCAAGGTTCTTCGACACGCAGGTTGAGACGTTTGACACGATTCCAGTTGAGTACGTCCGACACCGAACGCCGTCGGGAATTTCACTGGACGCCGATCGGTACGATGCGGATCTGGAGTACGAGCTGTCTGCCGTCGTCGATGCCCAAAGGCAACGAACCGAGCGCGATCAGCGGCAGCTACGCAGTGACATGATATATGTTTCGCCAAACCAAACGCTGCCGATTGACCTCTCAGATGACCATTCGATCTGGCGAGAGGGCAACCATCCTGCTCCGATACGTTCGCGCGGATGAGTCCATCCAGCCAACGCCAGAACGCAAAACGTCAGTGGCAACAGTTGCACCAAGAGGTCATTTCGTGCGAAAAGTGCGTTCGTTTGATCAAACACTGCCGCAAGGTGGCCATTGAGAAACGAGCCGCCTATCGAGACCACGAGTACTGGGGAAGACCGGTGCCCAATTTCGGTGATCCAGCCAAGATTCTTGTCGTTGGATTGGCTCCGGGAGCTCATGGGGCTAATCGCACCGGACGTATGTTTACCGGCGATCGCAGTGGAGACTGGCTGTATCGGGCGATGTACAACAATGGGCTCGCCAGCCAACCAGAATCGACAGGGCGCGATGATGGGCTGAAGTTAACCGGTTGCGCGGTGACGAATGTCTGTAGCTGCGCTCCTCCAGAAAACAAACCGGCAACCGAAGAGATCGCAAACTGCCATCCATTTTTCCAGCGCACCATTGAGCTGTGTCAGCCTAGGGTGTTTGTCGCGCTCGGTGGACTGGCTTGGCGCGCCGTCGTGCGATACGCCGTAGAGCAAGGCGAGCTGACTACCCCTTCTCCGCGCCCCAAGTTTGGACATGGCGCCAAAGCGGAATTGACAGACGGACGCTGGTTGTTGGGCTGTTATCACCCCAGCCAACAGAACACCTTCACAGGGCGCTTGACCGAACCGATGATCGACGGAGTCTTTAAAGAAGCGTGCCATCTGGCGGGTAGACCGCGGAAGCATAAGTGATCGGAAAAACCAATATGCAAAACCTAAACTTGTCGGCTATTTGCGGACTTCTGGCTTATTGAATCTGCGCAGGAAGTCCATTGCTTTCTGCTTCACCATGACACGAGCACTTGCAAGAGGCGGGCCATCGATCCGAGCGACTCGGCCTGATTCTTCTCCGTTGAACTCCGCTTGGATTTGCCTAACAGTTCGCTCTGGAGTTGTATCAGGTTTGGTTGAAGAAACCTGCAGCTCAATTTCGCTCAACTGTTTATTCTTCGCCTTGATATCGCACAACGAAATCAGGTCCGAGGTTTCTGATACAGACCACCAGCCACGATAACTGTCTTCCAAGCGAATCAGGTCGGTCGCTGGGGTTGATTGGGTCGAGATAAATAGATCCCAGTTGGCAGTCGCAATGGAGCCTTGTTGCGTACACAGATAAACGTGACACGCGGTATTGTGTAGAACCGGCAACGGGCAAGAGGAATGTAGCGTATCAGAGCAGTGGATATGCACCAGCGGAATCCCCGACTGCGAAAGCGTAAGAGCCTCCTCGTATTTGCCTTCGATCAAAATGGACTTCCGATTCTCGAGTTCCTGTCTGATTGACTGATTCCTATCTTGCCCTGCGACGCTGCCGTCATCGGTAATGATCCAAGCACTTTGGGTCAAATAAAAACTCCGCCGAAACTCATCGAACTCTGCCAAACTCTTTTTCTTCGAGGTAATACCAAGTTCTCGGTGCTTGCTGGTCAAGGAATCGTCGTGATAGCGATAGTCATATATGCAGTCGGTGAAGTCGACATGCCGCAAAGTCATCAGCTCATTCACCTTCATCCAATAGTCAAAGTCCTCGGTCAAGAACCGGGAAGAACTATAGTCCCCGATGACAAAGGCAACACGTGCACGGTATAAGAATGCAGCTCCGATAAAATTCGTGGACCACATGTTCAGTTCAGCGGTGTCGGCAGGAAGGTGAATGTGTTCACTACCAAAAGGTGCTTGATACATTTTATACCAATCACTATTGGTAAGTGGATTGCCTGCAGCATCGATGATGTCAATGTTTGCGTAGACCATGTCCCAACGAGGGTTTCGGCGTAACGAACCGACGAGCATTTCAATACAGTTTTTCTTCAACCGATTATCAACGCTCGTCCAAGTCAAGAACTCGCCCCGCGCTAGTCTCACTCCGCGCGATAAAGTCAGTGGGATTTTTTGATTCTGCTGATGATAAACCTTGACTCGGGAATCTTTGGCTGCGTAGTCGTCCAAAATCTCGCCAGTCTTGTCATGCGATCCATCATTGATCGCGACGACCTCGATATTCTGATACGTTTGAGAAAGGATGCTTTCCATCGCCTCTGATACAAATTTCTCGCCATTAAAAGCTGGAAGAACTATCGATACGAGTCCATGCTCAAACGGAACGGTTACATTGCGCCAATTGATCGGACTATTTTTGTTCCATGATCGAACGAAAGAATCAAATTCATAAGCACTGGGACTCATGTGCAAATAATTTCTTGTCTCCCTAATTTTCTTGTTTAGCCAGCGCATCAATCACTCGTCGGTTGAAAAAATCGGCGAGGCGAAAAGAATCGCAAAAACTCGGTAAGCCTCCAAGCAGCGCTTGACCTGATTTTGGCAACCTCTCCATCAAGGGAGGCCACATCTTGTTTGAGTCCTACGATCTGCCCGTTGCGCGTAGCCACTTCCTGATTGAGGTCGACGATCTGGCCCTCATAGGCTGCCCCCTTCTGTTGCAGATCGGCGATTTGAGCGTCACAGGCAGTTACTTCTTCATTCAAAGTTGCGATTTTTGCGTCACGTGCAGACGCTTCTTGATTGAGACCGTGGATCGTCGCATCACGTTCCTCAATTTCCTTCTTGAGATTGGCAACGTGTTCGTCATACGCGGTTGCTTTTTGACTGAGGTCGGCGATCTCGTCTTGGAAGGCAACTTCTTTCTGTCGGAAGTGGGCGATCTGCTCGGCACGCGCAGTTAGGTCTTGATTCAGGTTCGCGACCTGTTCACTGAACGCGCCTTTCTCTTTATTAAGATTGACAATCTGCTCTCCGAGCGCCTCTATCCGCGCATTGAGAGTGTTGATCTGGCCGTCGCGCGATGATAAGTCTTGGTTGAAACCATGAATCTGTCCGTCGCGAGCAGCGATTTCGCCATTTAGCGAAACGATCTGACCATTGAGCGAAACGATCTGGCTATCACGCCCAACTAATTCTTCGTTCAGACCTGCTATCTGGCCATCTCGCGCAGCAATCTCGTGGTTGAGGCTAAGGATCTGGTTGTCGCGCGCGGTTACTTCTTCGCTAAGCTTAACTGCTTCGCCTGAATGCAAGGCGACACCTTCATTGAGACTGAGGATCTGTCCATCACGCGCGGCCAATTCCTGATTGAGCGCGACGATCTGCGTGTCACGGATCGATAATTCCTGACTCAAATTGGCGACCAACACATCATGCGTGGCTACTTTTTGGTTGAGGCCAACAATTTGGCAATCTCGCGTGGCTACTTCTTGATTCAGTGAAGACAGTTGCCCACTTTGTTCGGTCACTTCGTTACTGAGTTTCAAGAGCTCTGAAGACGTGTCAGTTTGCCCGATCAGGCAATCACTCAGCACCAACTTAAGCGACGCGAGCCACTTTGTTTTCGCATAGACAAGAAAAATCTGATCGCCAAACCACTCCGTCCCTGAAATATTTCTGCAGTCGGTAACACGCGACCAAGCCAGTCGAAAGCCGTGAGGCAAGTTAAGAGGTACATTCTCTGGCAAAAAGGAAAAGAAATGTTCGTCCAAACGGTCCAACTCGCGATATGGCAATGCCAAGACGACAGCTTTGTCGGCGCGCTTACATAACGCTTTTAGAACTTCAAATGGCTCATGGAAATGCTCCAACGTATTTGAGGAGAAAACGACGTCATAGGTCTCAACGGCACCAGAGGTTTTTTCAAGCCAATTTTCCGAGACGAACCGAATCGCCGGGTACCGCTTTGCGGCTTGCTTGATAGCCACCTCCGAGAAATCGACCCCAACCAATTGCTTGTGGTTGACATACGCCGCCCAGACATCAGTACCATCTCCCTGAGCGCATCCCCAATCGGCAATCGTGAGTGACTCCGTCCGCATTCTCTCAATCAGCCATGTAGGCAGGTTTTCGACGGCCAGACGAGCGAAGAAGCGCGATTGTCGAGGCCCTTGCTTGTTTTCCCAGTCTTCCGAGAAAAAACGCTGATTCCAGTAGTAATCCGAATTTATCCGTGAAGGCTCTGACATCACAACACCTCTACTGTCTGTCGGATTTCCGGCTGAAAGATTCCGAAGAAGTTCTCGTCGGCTAATGATGAAAAGTAGTGAGCGCCTTCAATGTACTCGTAATAGTGAATATCTTCTTCGAGGCGATTTTCTACAGCAACAACCAGTAGGTACTTCCCAGTAACAAGTGGATTCGTCATTCGGAAACAGACCCTAAAGCGCTCTTGGTGTGGCAATTCGATAGCGCCCAAATCTTTGGTGGTCGAGACAATTAGATCAGTCCCTTTCAAGTCCTTAATCGAACCGGCAATACTCAGATTGTCCCGCGGAATGTCTAAGGGAATGAAAACATCAATGACTAACTCAATCTGCGTTCCCCAAGCAATTACATCTGTGCGGGCTCCTGTTTCATCACAGACCGACGCACCGATTATTAGCCCTTTGCGGGATCCCCAATGCGTTACCGGTCGCGCGTCAAGTTTAGGCTCCAGTAGACTTTCGGTAGCAGTTGACGTTTCTGGGAGCGTTTGGATATCGTTGCCCGCGAGGACCGCAATAGAGTCGCTTGGATCACTTACGGGTTGTACGCCACGTGTCTCGGGTAGATTTTCCAAGTCATCTGCTTCGTGTACACTTTCTTGGTTGTCTGCTTCGACTTGCGCTTTCTGTTCGGTTGCAATCTCTTCGCGCAACGTCTGTCTCTCAGACTCATCATCCTTGAACATGAACTCCATATACTTTCCAGTCACGGGAAACACTTCCCCGTTTTCGACGATTCGACCTTCGTCAAGCCAAATGGCGCGTTGGCAGAGAGTTCGAACTGAGTTGACATCGTGGCTAACGAAAACAATGGTGACGCCGCGATCCTGTATCTCTCTCATCCGTCGCATGCACTTGGCAACAAACCGCGAATCACCAACAGCCAACGCTTCGTCGACAATCAAGATTTCTGGATCGACGTGAATGGCGACTGAGAAGGCTAGACGGGCGTACATTCCGGTAGAATATGTCTTGACCGGTCGATCGAGAAAATCTCCCAGTTCGGAAAACTCAGCCACCTCCTTCATCCGGTGCCCCATCGACTCGCGGGAGAATCCAAGAATCGCCGCGTTCAACAGAACATTTTCGCGCCCCGTAAATTCAGGATCAAACCCTGCACCCAACTCAAGCAATGCCGCAACTCGGCCGTTGACCGCCACTGTGCCGGAGGTCGGTGAGACTGTTCCGCAGATCATTTGAAGCAGTGTCGATTTCCCGCTACCGTTTCTTCCAATAATTCCTACCGTTTCACCTCGCGCTATCGAAAAAGATGCCTCGCGCAATGCCCAAAATTCTCGGTGGCGTTGTTTGCGGCCGCGAGTAAGCATCTGGATCAGTCGGTCCTGAGGCCGATCATAGATGTGATAACACTTGCTCAGGTCCATCACTTCGATAGCTGTTTCAGAGGACATCTGCAAACCCCTTGCTAGTCTTCTGAAACCAAACGAAGCCCAACCAAGCCACAAGCAGCGAGATTCCCATGTAGACACACCAAGCGCCAACATGGATGTTATTGCCCCAAATCATCGTGTCTCGGGCTTGCTCAACCACGTAGGTCAACGGGCTGATGTACATGAAAGGCCGAAATACTTCTGGCAATTGTTTGACCGGATAAAAAATCGGGGACATGAACATGAGTATCATGGTTACAACGCCAATCATCTGTCCCACATCTCTTAGGTAGACGCCCAGCGATGCTAACAACCATGAAAACCCCAGCGTCATAAGAATCAGGGGAATGATCAACAGCGGTAACTGAACGATAGTTGGACTTGGAATTCCGAAGCACAACACGTGGAAAATCAACCAGACCAAAAGCCCAACCAGAAAGTGAAAAACGGCTGACCCTAAAGCAACAACGGGCAAAATTTCCAGTGGGAACACAACCTTTTTTACATAGTTAACGTTAGTCAAAATCAATCCCGGTGCTCGGTTGAGGGCCTCCGAAAAAAGTCCGAACACCAACATCCCCGCAAACAGCACCGACGCGAACTCAGTCTTGGATTCGGATCCTCCCGTCCAACTCGCCTGAAATACAACGCCGAAAACAAATGTGTAAACGGCCAACATCAAAAGTGGATTGAAGAATGACCACAGAATCCCCATCACCGATCCGCGATACCGTCCGATTACATCGCGTTTGACCAAAAGACAGATCAGATTTCTGTTTGCAATGAGTGACTTAAGAATTGCAGTAGGGGCGATCGAGCGCATTGCGTGAGGATTCATAGCGTTCCCCCGTAATACTTTTTCGTTGCAAGACATTGTTTTCATACGTTCCCCCCGCTCCATACTAGTTTAGATCCCCAAAGACTCAAGCTTTGACGCGGCTACTTCGTCGACGAAGACCTTACCGGTTGGTAGCAGACGCGGTGGACTAACAATTCCCCGGTATGGCAGAAAATTCCGGGTCGTAACGGTTTTGAGTGCACCGCCACAGCCAACCCACAATAGCGGAGCACGCTTATCTCCACAAAGTTCTGGGCGGTAACTAAGGTAGAGGCAGTCACGACCAACCAAACTACGAAAATTGCCTCTCAAAACGAAATGAATATGCTAACGCTTAAGCAAAGAATTCGCGAATTTTGGTTGGGTAAACAGCCCCCAGGGCAGACCTCACTAAACGGTGCGTCTCTAACGACAGTTGACCTTCCTCCACCGACCACCGAAGATCACCCCGGAAAGATGCGAGTCGAGTGTTGTGGATTGGTTCCCGACCTCATTAGTGTAGTGTTGCCTGTCTACAACCAAGCTGAGCTCATATCGGACTCGATCGAAAGTGTTTTGGCCCAGTCGTACCGCAATTTCGAGCTGATCATTATCAACGACGGCTCTACCGATGGCGTTGAAGCGGTGACCGACCGTTATCTGCGACACCCCAAAGTACGAGTTTTTAATCAAGTCAATCAGAAACTGCCGAAAGCGCTTACCAATGGATTCAGCTTCGCCAGAGGAGAGTATTGGACTTGGACTTCTGCGGACAACCTGATGGAACCTCTTATGCTGGAGCGATTGGTTGAGAAACTCAGGAGTCGTCCAGACTTGGCAATGGTGTATGCCGATTACTACGCGATTGATGACAGAGGTGAGATTCTCAAAGACGAAAATTGGCGCCCACACAATCGGCCGGATCCGGAAAGCGGCGAAATTCGTCTACCGCACGAGACGGACAACCTGAATGTCGTGAAAGACAATTTTATTGGTCCATGTTTTATGCACCGCGGTTGGGTCGGAAAAGTACTGGCTGACTACGACCCCCAGTTAGGCGTCGAAGACTACGATTATTGGATGCGAATCAATGCGTTGTTTTCCGTCGAGCATCTTGGAACAAAAGATGTTCTGTATCGCTATCGAGTTCATGATAATTCTTTGAGCGGAAAGGCGGAGGAGCATCGCATTTTCGACAAAGCCATTCGCCTTATGGACTACGAAAAGGAACGTGCTGAATTCTACAAGCAGCCTCTCATCCTCGGTGCCGATGCCGCCGGGAAGAAGTGGTTGATAGACCTAGGGTTTGAACCATCACTGATACGATCATTCGGTGCTGACACCAAGATTGGCGGCAAAAATCCGATTGAGGCTGGTTGCCTAGTCATTTCAAGTGAAACCGCGCAACGTCACCTCGGAGACTTAAGCTCTCAAGCTCTTCCTCTGGCGATCCTTTTTGATAGACAAGACACTTGCCAATTGGCGTTACAGCGTATTCTTACGCGGAACAACTGCCTTGCATTTGTTGAAGATGGAATCTCGGCAGAAAGAGTTCGACTGGTGGCTGACTGTCCAACTTTAGACGCCAGCAGCACAAGCACGCGCGATGCGATTTCAGCTTTTTTCAAGAACCATCTCTTTCTCCACGACACGCGGTCAACACAGGAGTTGAAGCGAAGCGTCCCCGAACAAGTAGTAAAAACCAATGATCGACATGTTCTTATGCAAGTCGACAGCTTTACTCAAGGTGGTATGGAGAATGTGGTAATAGACCTATCCGTTTCGTTGGAAGCAGCGGGCTATCGCGTCACAATTCTCAATCAAGGCGACGAAGGTGATTCTGCGGAGAAAGCTCGCGAGTCTGGGTTGCGGATCGTCTCCAAGAAGTTCAAAACACCAAATCAGTACGTGCGCTTTCTGAAAACTGAGAATGTCGATCTTGTAAATGGGCATTACAGTGTCTACGGAGCATCAAGCTGTAAACAGCTTGGAATTCCTTTCATTGAAACGATACACAATTCATATGTGTGGTTTTCTCCGGCCGACATCGACGCTTACCGGGCAGCAGACCCAAATATCGAAAATTACGTCTGCGTCTCCAAAACTTCCGCAAGATATACCGATATGGTAATGGGCCTCGACGCGAAGAAAATTCGTGTGATCCCCAATGGAATTAGCGCAAGCAATATTGCCTCACCAAATGCCACCGACCGCCGGACGCAACTGCGAGATAAGTGGGGGGCAGGTGAAGGTTCCTCGGTGTTTCTCAACGTCGCTTCCATCATGGCGAGCAAAGCTCAGCTTCCTTTGGTTAAAGCATTCCGACGCGTTGTGGATACTGACCCAAGTGCAATTCTGGTGCTGCTGGGGAATACGGAGATGGAGCCAGCCTATTACGACGCCATTAAAGAAGCCATTGGTTCCCTTGGGCTCGAGTCGAACGTTTTCATCGCTGGTTACCAACGAGATGTGGCAAGCCACTACATGGCCGCAGACGTATTTGTCTTGCCATCCTATTGGGAAGGCTGGAGCCTTTCCCTTGGCGAAGCAGTTTTGAACGGGTTGCCGTGTGTGATCACAAAGGTGGGTTCGGCATATGAATTTGAAGACCTAGAAAATGTGTTTACAGTTGCTCCACCGTTTGGAGACCCTGTCGAACTCAAATACGAGAACCTTGCTCGGCATGTTTACGGCGAAGATCTAAATTTCGAAGCGAGCCTTTCAGAGGCTATGGGATTGGCTTTAGACAGCAAACGCCGCGCGCATGATCCCAATCTGGCACAACGGCTTGACAGTGTTCACGCCTACCGCGCCTACGGTGAATTGTTCAACAATGTGATAAATAAAACGCGTTCCGGTAAGGAAGACAAATGAATCCACCAACAGGAATCGATCTTGATCCCGACTTAGTCAGAAAGATCGAAGACTTGCTTTCTGACACTTACAACCCAGCTGACAAGCAAGAAGAGGCACAGCTAAGAGAACTGGCATTTTGGAGATGGGTCGCGTACGAGGGTTATGCGGGCAGGCCGCCTCTAGAATTCGTCGAACTTCAGCGCGAGTTCATGCTGGACTGTTTTTCCAAGACCGGATGGAAAAATGAGTTCGGCTCAGAGGATAGGATATTCGAACTTGGCTGCGGCCCGCTGGGGATGATTGAGTTCTTGCCGGCAAAAGCACGCTATGCGTTTGATCCACTCAACGCCTTTTACAGCAAGTTGTTCAAGAATCTGCGTGCGGCCGATATCAATTACATTGACTCGAAGGAAGCAATAGACTCAATCCATCCCGTCGATCTTGGTATTTGCTTCAATGTTCTTGACCACACCGACGACGCAAACTTTTGGTTTGATTTGTTTTTTGAGAAAATCAAAGTGGGGGGACGCTTCATTCTTCAAATTAACACTGTCCAAGAGGCATTTCAAAGAACGGAGGCACACACAAAGATGCATCCTTCGCCGATGAGCTATGAGCAGATTATGGAGCAGCTTAAAACGGTAAGCAGTGATTTTGACACAGAATATTCTGACCAGCCATCTGAAGATAACGAATTCTTCTTCATGGCATGGGGTGTTCGCAATTCATAGCATTTCCGTCTCGGCCCGCCGAGATTTTTTGTCCTGAGGGCGAAACACCGCAACTTCCAAGCTCGCTTATCGGGTTACTTAAGCGCACAAAAAAAAAGCCGCAACGAATGAACGTTGCGGCCAAATATAAGATACCTCGGCCAATGCGAAGCGATGGGAGTCGCTGGGAGAAGAACGAAAGTCGGACGTGCTAAGCACAAGCCACTAATGACCTCGGTCCACCCTAAAATTGGTCCCTCAGCCGTATATAAGCCGAAGTAATCTATTTCGTATAAGTCTACTCCATTAATCGGTTGTCGGGGCGAGTGACTCGCATCAACTTTCCAATTTCGAAGCAACTTTTGGCTGAAAAAAGTTACAAAATCTTTCGCTCGCAGGCATAAAAACATTTGCTTTTCTCTAGGCCGTGGGAGGCGTTATAGGTCAATCCGCATTACCCGTCCAGACGAGTCTACCCCCGCCAATTCTTGGCCACTAGCGTGATTTTTTACTACTGATTTCAAGAATGTACGACGTCCACTCTGCCCCCGGAGTCACATACTCCGAAGCTACTGACAGATTAACCACGTCCAGTAATTTGGCTTCGTCGGCAACCTTCTTTTCTTCAGGCCAATTCGGGCCTTTGAGCGCCAACAGCTTCCCAACTGCGGGCCACACCTCTTCAAACCACGTCCCCAATTTCACAAGCGGCCCAACGGCTCGCGCGGTTGTATAGTCAAACCGAAAGTCGGCCAGCAAATCCTCGGCCCGGCAGTGATAGACGTCAACCTCGACTTCAATTCCCTCAGTGATCTGGCCCAGCGCGACAGCTTTCTTGCCTACCGATTCGGCCAATGTGACTTTTAAATCCGGCCGGATGATCGCCAGCAACACTCCGGGCACCCCACCCCCAGAGCCTACGTCGAGAACTTCTTTGTCTTCGGGGATTAGTTTTGCCAACTGGATCGTGTCGTACAGGTCGCGCGTGACAAATTTGTCGTAGGTCGTATGCCGGGTCAGGTTCAGGGTTTTGTTCAATTCCCAAAGAACCTGGCAGTAGTGCTTAATCTTGGTGCGCTGATCTTCAGGCAGCTCAAGATCGTGAAGTTCCATCGTTTGTTTGAGATTGGCCATACGGCGTTATTTCGTTGAAGTTGGTAGTTGCGAATAGTCTAGTTGGCGTTGAGAAAAAATCTTGTGGCATGAAAGAAGATAGGGGCCGCGAAACACATTGAATCGATCCGGTCCAGCACTCCGGCGTGGCCTTGGACCAAGGTCCCATAATCACGTACGCCTCGGTCGCGCTTAATGGCCGACATCGTCATGCTGCCCGAAGACGCCATGACACTGATCAGCAACGCCATAAACCCGGCACCATACCAAGTGAACGGTGTCACAAATTGCAGCAGGATTCCCACCAAGGCCGTCGCACAGGCCGATCCGATCACGCCTTCCCAAGTCTTGGTCTTATTGATACCGGGCGCGATAACGTGTTTGCCTGCAAGGCGGTCCCAGACAAAATGTAGCATATCACTGACCTGAACGATGACGATAAAAAAGAACAGCAGCCCTGCCGTTTTTCCTGTCCACGGTACTTTGGTTTGGGTAACGCGGTCATACGTTTCCAGTTCTAGGTACAACAACGCCGGCGTATGACTGAGCGCATAGACGCAGATCAGCAACCCAAACTGGATCTTGGCCGACCGTTCCAAAAACCGTTTATGATCGCCCGTAAATGCAATCCGGGCGGGAATGAATAATGACGCGTAGACCGGTATGACGATCGTGTAGAAATCATAAAAATTCATTGCCACCATGATGTACTGCAGCGGCGTGAACCCAAAAATCAGCCACGCCAGCGTTCCGTGATCACCGCGACGCGTAGGCGTCATAGTGATAAACTCTCGTAGCGCCCACAGCGAAATCAATCCAAACAACACCACTGTCACTGTGCGATTGAACAGCAGACTGACCACTAATAACACACAGATCGTCAGCCACGTGATGACGCGTTTGTTGAACGTCCGCACGATGGCCGGGTCTAAGACAGATTCGGGCTGGCGTTTGAGAATTTGACCTGCAGCCAACAACAGCGCCAGCACGACCAACATCGCCAAGATCAACAGCGTCGTCCAGAAGTCAAACAACTGATCATTGTTGGGCGTTGCCGGAACGACGTTTTGAAAATTGAGGGCCAAAAGAAGCAATGAAAAACCGTTGTTGGATTCAGTAAAGTAGGAAAGTCAATTTCTTATCACTCTCCCTCTGGGAGAGTCGGAGCCTAGGCGACGGAGAGGGCAGTGCGGCGGGTCCAGAATTTCAATGATTTAAAAAGCGCAGGTGGTTCTTCCCTCCCCGTCGGCGGAGCCTCCGACCCTCCCGGAGGGAGGGTGACAGCGTTACGTTCCTATGACTCAAAATGAAATTATTAACCTAAGATTCGGCGTCGCTTCCGTCTTTCATGCTCAAGACCGCTTCGCGCGCTCGGTTGAGAAAACTGACCTTCTTTTCTCCCGACTCCAGCCACATGGGGGCACCGATTGAAATACAGCTCAACAGGGGCACCGGAAGAAACTGTCCCTTGGGCATTACTCGATTGAGATTGTCGATATAAACGGGAACTAATTCAAGGTCCGGCCTTTTCTTTGCGAGATAAAAAAGCCCGCTTTTGAAGGGTTTCATTTCCGGTTGGTGGTTGCGGCCGCCTTCTGGAAACACGATCAGGGATTCGGTGTCGCCGATCGAGCGAATCATCATGT
>CAZDBE010000033.1:16073-27695 GCA_964503675.1 uncultured Pirellulaceae bacterium
CTCTCGAATGGGCTTGGGCAACGATGCCCACAGAACGAGCGCGTCGAGGTGACTGGTGTGGTTGGCAAAATAGACGCGCTGGCAAGTATCCGGCTCGCAATCGACCCAGCGCACCGTCGCCCCGCTGAGCACTTTGGCCAACATCACAAGAAACGGTACGGTTACCTGTTTCATGTAGAGTCTCTAATAAGCTTCAGGGGCGGTACGTTCGAACAACACGCATTGTTGTATAGATCGCCCGGGTTTCAAGATGTCTAGGCGTGTGATATTCACTGTCGCCCTATAAATCGTGGATTACCAGTGAAAGAAAAAATCTCGGAACTCCAGCGAGGCCGTTTGCGCGAAGCTTACTGGTTCGCTTCTTCGGCCAAGTATTTTTTCTTGAGGCTTTGAATTTTTCTCTCAAACAGGAACAGGGCGATAACAATTGCCAGAACACCACCCACCTTCAACCCAATACTGTCGCCGGAAAAATACTTGTTAAAGAAGTTGGCGCCCAGCAACATGATTCCGTTGCCAAGAATACTGCCCGCAAAGATCGCGAGCAATACACGCACGCGTCTCATCCCTAACAACCGCCCGAAAATGGTACCTCCTATACTCCCGGTGGTCGAAGTGGGAAAAATGACGAACAGCACCAATCCCGAAAAAGCAGCACGTCGGATCCAAGGCTGCTTGGCCAGCACGAAACGGCCGTCAGAAACAAGGCTTTTCAATTTCTCTCCCGCCCAAGGAATGCGAAACAGAACCGCCATGTGAAAGGCAACAAAAATCGCAACCATCATATCCAGCCACGTAAGCATGACGAATAGATGAGTAGGCGTCAGCAGTTTCAGAAACGTCTTACCTTCGGCAGCCTGTTCGGCGCCAAGCAGGATGATAAATCTGCCGGTAACAAAGAACGCCGTTGCAGCGGCCGTGACAAAGCCAGTGACGAACGGCCAGCCAGAAACGAAATAGACAACCACCAACGCAGCCAAGGTCGCCACAATCGGACCAACAAGTGCGGCCCACCAAACGATCGGCGGGTCTTTCTGTTCAGTAAAATCAGTAAGAACTTCGTCAATCGCGCCGCTCTGACTAACTTCCTGAGAGATTTCTTCCTCAGAAATTTGGTGCTGTTTGGAGCTTCCCTCAGTTAGGGCCATTACGCGTCCGGACGGGTGATTCATTGAATGACTGTATTTCGGGTCGCGTATTCTAAACACGGATTGCGAAACGTAGAAGAAGTTCGACGACAATATTGAAATCTAGCTCTAAATGTCGGCTCAATAGCGTGAGACGGTCCATATTTCCAAGAAAAATGCTGGCAATGAGCGACTTTGGGGGCCGAGCCCCATCGTAGCAAAGCGCTTGCAAAATTGCCCAAGGTTACAAAGCTCACCTACGAGCTTAACAGTGTCCTGATTTTTGAAAATCGGCGGAACTGAACACATGGAGTGAGCGGGCAACCCGAACACCCAGCAAACTCCCGGAAAACTCAACTGATCCGGCAAGGTCAACCCAGCCCGACACAACCCGTGAACGTTTGTCTTGCACTGGATCGAAATGGCATCTTCCTATTCTCTTTTTCAAAGCACTGGTTCGAGGTTTCCACCGATTAGACAACTCATGGAAAAAGTTTGTTCAATATCAGTTTGCACTACAGCGACCAAGGTTAAATGCTTGCAAGCGGTTGCAGTGGAGCGTATTCTATTGGCCTCAACTTAAACCATTTTGTCACACCACCATTCCCAAGTCCGCCATGAATTATCTTGAAGTCGTGCTGTTTGTCACTGCCGTTGTAGGCGTGATCGCCTTAGGTATTTGGAAAAGTCGCGACGATGACTCAGGCGGCGAAGAACAAGGCGCGTCGGATTACTTTCTTGCCGGTCGCGGACTGACTTGGTGGCTGGTTGGATTTTCGTTGATCGCGGCCAACATTTCGACCGAGCAATTCGTCGGCATGTCTGGAGCGTCGGCCAACTGGTTGGGTATGGCAATCGCATCCTATGAGTGGATGGCGGCTATCACGCTTATCTTTGTTGCGTTTTGGTTTCTGCCAAAATTCCTCAAGGCTGGTCTCTATACAATTCCGGAATTTCTCGAATACAGATTTGATGGAACCGCACGTTTGGCGATGGCGATTCCTGCGATCGTAACGCTCGTGTTCGTCACGACGTCATCGGTGATTTTCTCGGGTGCCAAATTTGTGTCGGAATACTACAACACGGTTCCTGTTCTCAACGACCTGACCGTGATGTGCTGGATAATTGCAATCTTCGCTGCGGTTTATGTCTTTATTGGTGGTTTGAAAGCTTGTGCTTGGACTGACCTGATTTGGGGTGCAGCTCTGATTCTCGGTGGTGGAATCGTGATGTATTTGGCTTTTGATCATCTGGCCAGTGCATCTCCAGAGAAACTATTCGAGACTAAAGTTGCTAACTCCAACGCGACGGTTGCTGATCTGGAAACTGCGGGTCCGTGGGAACGATTCATGTTGCTCAATGACGGCGTCGATGGCGAGGCCGTGGTCCGCAATGGCGACAACCTCTCCGGCGGTAAAGTCCACATGGTACGCCCCAAAGAGGATACCGATATTCCATGGACTGCTCTGATTGTTGGCCTCTGGATCCCTAACTTTTTCTACTGGGGACTTAACCAGTACATCGTCCAACGTACCCTCGGCTCAAAATCACTCGCCGAGGGCCAGAAGGGAATTGTATTCGCGGCGGTGCTAAAATTGCTTATTCCGTTTGTTGTTGTTATTCCAGGTATTCTGGCATTCAATCTGTTCTCCGCAGACTTACATCTGGGAGCGACCGAGAAAAACGATGCGATTTTGGCCAACGCTGGCGCTGAAGACGTGCTGAACGTGAACGCGGCATTCGTGAAATTAAAGCCTGACGTCGCGGCGGAGATCTTAGTGAGAAACGCTGGAATCGCCGGGCAGTCCGTCGAACTCGACGCGACGCCGACACCCGAAGCGATGGCGGCAGCGATTAACGAGTTTGCCGATACAGCAACCGCTGCTGGTAAGGTATCTGCTGGTGAAATGGTTGGCTACGACTACGATGCGGCGTTCCCGGTGTTGGTTAGAAACCTGATCAAACCTTACCCACTTATTTCGTGGTTCGTTTTGGCTGCATTGTGTGGAGCAGTCATCAGCTCTTTGGCATCGATGCTGAATTCCGCGTCGACCATTGCGACGATGGATTTGTATGCGAAATTCACCGGCCAGAAAAATCCGAAGACGCTAGTCCTAGTGGGCCGCATCTTCGTGGTGCTGTTCGTTATTCTGGCAGGCTTCGTCGCACCGAAGCTGGATAACTTTGCCAGTATCTTCCAGTACATTCAGGAATTCCAAGGATTCATCTCGCCAGGTATTCTGGCGGTATTTATGTTTGGTTTCTTCTCACCACGTACACCGAGGTACTTTGGCTGGTTGGGAATTTTGCTAAATGTTATTTCCTATGGAGCGTTCAAATGGTTCCTAGGAGATCTACTTGCAGGCAATGGTCTTTGGTACGCGGATCAAATCGCGTTCCTTGATCGAATGGCCATTTGTTTCTTCATTGTGCTGGCTGCAGGTATTGCCATTACCATCGCAGCTCCAATGAAAGAGCCCGTGAAGCTACCTGTCAACGACCAGATTGAACTGAAAACCTCCAAGGGTGCGATGGTAATTGGTGTCGGTGTCGTGATCGCGACGGCAGCACTGTACTACATCTTCTGGTAACGCCCTGATCGCTGTGAAGCGACACGGCTCTAGAGAATTCTTAATTGGCACGGTGGAAAAGCATTCCACCGTGCTTTTTTGTTGGTCCGCCAACCGATCTGTAAGCCAGCACCCAAGGAAAAACGGCTTGTTTCCACTCAGAAACAAGTTCGCCTTATGGAATGCCCGATTGGCTGGTATCATCCTGCGTTTTTGGAACTTTGAACTACAAGAATTTCGATCGAAATTTGTTTCGCAAGAAACATGCGCCCACTTTGGCCGTACATCGCTTTAAGGCAAACAACGTTTTGCCTAAACAGCGCAAGGGCTGATGGAGTTGAATACTAGGAGAACTAAGTGAACCAAGCAGCAAAAGAAGCCACATACTCGGAACAAGATCTCAACACGTACTCGGGAATATCAGATTACTACGATGTCTTAATGACCAACGGGTATTACAACTACGATGAGATCACGCGCGACTTGGTTGAGGTGCTTGGTTCAAGGCAGCGGGTTTTGGAATTGGGCGTCGGGACTGGATTGGTTGCTGAGGGCCTGCTTCAACAGAATCCAAAGTTGTTGCTAACTGGATTGGACAATACCGAGCCGATGCTTGCCCAAGCTAAAGAGCGATTGGATGACAAGATTCGATACGAATTACAAGATGTTACTACGTTGTCGCTGGACCGCACTTTTGAAGCAGCCTTTTCAGTCGGCGGTTGTTGGTACTTTATTGACTATGGCGATCGGCTAGAGTTCTGCAGTCATATTGATGATCGCGAAACTTGCGAAGAGAGCTTGCGACGTGTGATCGAGCATCTGGAGCCAGGCGGTGTATTGTCTTTGGCGCTACAGGATCCTCACACTGACTACTCAAAAACGTTGACCGATGAGCTGATCTACTCTCAAGCCGTCCACAATGAGGGAGAGGGACTATTTACCAAGCAATACACGTTTACCAAACAGAACGATGTCGTGGCGGAGCAGTTTTATCGCTACCTAGTCATTTCCGAACAACAGATCCACGACTTCTTTCTTGAGTTGGGATGCAAACCGCTAGGTTTGAATTCAACTCGAAAGTTTTTCACCTACCAAAAGCAGTCACAGTAAGGGCAATAAGACGGTGACAGAAATAAAACCCTCCATCTACTTCGTTGGTTTGGGGAACATGGGAAACCCCATGGTTGCCAATCTGCTTCAGGCAGGCTACGCCGTAACCGTATATGACCTTTCAAAGACGAAGGCCGCGAACCTTTTGGCTTTGGGCGCAACTTGGTCAACGAACCTTACCGAAGCACTGGCCGATTCGGACGTTGTGATTACGTCTCTTCCGGGCCCCGACCAAGTAACAAAGGTGTACCTCGGCGAACAAGGACTTTTTGCCCACGCGAAGCCCGGGACCACCTTTATCGACACGACTACCAGTTCCGTAGAACTTGCGGTTCAGCTTGACGATGAGGCAAAGCAACGCGATCTTCGTTTCCTTGAAGCACCGATTACAAACGCGATCGATGGTGCCGCGCGCGGCGAGTTGGCATTCTTTATTGGTGGGGACAACGATTGCTTCTCACACAACAAGCCCATCTTTGAAGTGTTGGGAACCGACTTCTTCATCACGGGTAAGCCCGGAAATGGAGCCACGACCAAACTGATCACCAACTTGCTTTGGTTTATCAATGCGGCCGCTATCGGTGAGGCGTTGATGATCGGAGCCAAGGCAGAAATTCCACTGGAAACCGTCGCTGCCGCAATTCGATCCAGCGCCGGAGACAGTTGGGTCGCGCAGCACGACATCGACTCCATATTTGCAGGGCACTATGATCCGAGCTTCAGTTTGCAGCTCTGCTGCAAGGATCTACGCTTGGTTCATGAAATCGCAGATCGCCAAGGGCTCACGCTTACTTTAGGCTCGGTCGCGCGATCGATGTTTGAACGCGCCAAGGATACTTATGGTGCGGAAGCCCCTGAGCTATCGGTCGCGCGTTTGGTTGAAGAGGAAATGGGCGTATTACTTCGCCCTCAACAATCGCAGGCGTCCGAGCCAATCAATGCCGACGCTGAAAGCAACCAGCGCGCCAGTCAATCGGAGTTGATGGCCGAAGCCCACAATCACATGCCTCAGGGCGTCGCGGAGAACTACCGCTACTGGGGTGACGACCGGACCGTGTTCGTGGATCGGGCCAAGGGTTGTGAGATCGTTGATACCGATGGGAAGACCTATGTCGATTTTCGCTTGGGTTATGGCCCTATCATTTTGGGTTACGGTGACGATCGCGTCGATCAAGCAGTCGTTTCACAGATCCAGCGTGGCGGAACACTCACCGGATTCGCCACGGCACTTGATACTGAAGTGGTCAAACAAATCAAAGCACTGTGTCCTCAAGTTGAAAAGGTGCGTTTTGCCAACTCTGGGACCGAAGCCGTGATGGGTGCGGTCCGTACGGCGCGCGGGTTTACGGGGCGCGACCGCGTGGTCGCTTTTGAAGGCGGATTTCATGGTCTGTATGATGAAATGATGTGGAAGTCCGACGTAGAGAATTGGGACGCGAAAGACGAACCGCCTGCAATCATTCCATTTGGAGGAGGGATTCCTGATAAAACAAGAGACTTGGTCGATCTACTACCGCTGAACAGTTTTGAGGCTTTGGAAAACCAATTTGCCACATACGGAGAACAATTGGCCTGTGTTGTTTTAGAACCAATTATTGGAAACTGTGGAAGTATCTCGGCCACCCAAGAGTGGCTGCAACGTCTTCGTGACCTGTGCACCGAACATGGCACTCTACTGGTCATTGATGAAGTCAAAACTGGATTCCGCGTGGCCAAAGGCGGCGCTCAACAACGGTACGGAATTTACGCTGACCTAAGCACTTACGCCAAGGCGATCGGCAATGGGTACGCCGTCGCTGCCTTCGGAGGCCGGCAAGACGTGATGGATTCGGTGGGCTCGAACAAGGGCGGAGTTGTTCACGGCGGCACCTACACGGGAAATTTGGTCGGTCTGGCGGCAGCACATGCCACGCTTGATATTCTTACTCACACCAACGCACTAGAAACGGTTGACCGTGTGGGCGACGCCATTCAAGAAGTGCTCGGACGCGTCTTCACTAACGCAGGAATCGAACATCGTTTTGCTGGACCGCCGGCGATGTTTGGCATTCACTTTTCCGACTCGGTCCCAACCAACTACCGCGATTGGAAACAGACCGACAGCAAGCTCTATGAAGCATTCGCATGGAACCTAATCGATGCAGGCGTAATGCTGGAGCCTGACTCGCGCGAGCCATGGTTCATCTGCGAGTCTCATCAAAAAATGGACTTGGGTTGGCTCGAAGATGTCGCAACCCAAGCGATGAACCGCGCACTGCGCTCTGGTTTGCAAGTAGGATAGCAACTCCATATAGGAGTTGCTGTCATAAAGAGACTTTAGGTTCTCTAAACTACTTTAACGTTCTCAGCACATGGACCTTTTTCGCCTTGAGCTTCGTTAAACTCAACGGTTTGTCCTTCACGCAATTCATCGTAAGTCGTGCCTTCAACGTTAGATGAGTGAAAGAACAAGTCTTTATCTCGACCAACATCAATAAAACCAAAACCTTTGTCTGTGAGACGCTTAATCTTACCTTCAGCCATTTTCAGTTTCTGCTAAATGTTGATTGGGCTTCACCTGAAACAAAATTCTCAGGTCGAACCAATGCGACCGACAATCTACCAGATAATGCCATTTTCGTGTTGTCGAAATGAAGAAATCAATACGAAAGAACGCTAGGAAATGATGGCGTGCTGACAAGTTGTCGAAAAGTAATCTGCTATTTTCTCTTGGAAATCCCAGACGCTTAACAAGATCGCGTTTAGAGCTGTCGGGTTGTTGCACCCTAAAAAACTGGCCATTTAGGCTTTCACAACCGTTAAAGGCGGTTCAAACATCTTTCTCGGTTCTGCTAGTCCAACGAACTCTGCTGCTGCAATTCAAGGTTCTGCTACTGAATGTTTGCTTTCAATCACAGCTCGACATATATTCAGAGACGGCCTCCCCTCCTTAACTCACTCCAGAACAAACTACCCACCGTTGATGCTAAGCTCGGCATTTTCCACACCACTATCGGGTTCCAGCATGTCTTTTGTTTCGCTTGCGAAATAAACTCTGTAAAGGCATGAGACCTTTGCCTAGCCGCGTTTGGGCCTTTTCGGGCCAGTAACTTTTCTTCCACATTGTGTAATGAGCTTCCTATGCGATCCACACTCAAACTCTGCCTAATTGTCTTGCTAACCAGCTTCTTTGGCGGCGTTGGCGCGTCAGCGCAAACCAGCCTTTACCTTGAAGATTTTACTGTCAATCAAACTCTTCGGTATAGTTTTGGCTCATTTGAGTCTCCTTCGGCCATTTCGTTCAATTCCTCGGGAGTGTCAACAAGCATTCCGGCAAGTACGGCTCCTGATTCATTCGGCGGTCTTGGAGTAGATCCAATCGATCCTCCGATTGACATCACGGGGACGACGTCGATTGAAGTTATTGCAAGAGCCGATGCGGGAAATCAAAGCGACCTAGTTATTTCGATTCGTGAGGCGCCCGTTGCCGGGCAGGCCAACGGTGAGTTCTTTTCGTACACCATTCCTGCGAGTACTTTTCCGATAGGGGGAGGCTTTGTAACTGTCTCGATCGCCCCCACATCGTTTAGCTTCAACGGCGATGTAACTGACGGGGTTCTAAACGGTTCACTCAACGACACCGGAATTCAATCCCCGTTTGCTGGTACCGCCGCCCATCACTACACTGTCCAAAGCGTCGAATTCATCGGTCCTGACGAAGACCCGGGCAACGGACAAGACTGCCCCGATCCAGTTTCTGTTCACGGCGCATTGAGTGTCAGCGGAACCAACATTGTCGATGAGAATGACAATATCGTCAGCTTTGCAGGCAACAGCATGTTCTGGTCGAACACTGGTTTTGGCGCAGAGAAGTACTACACATCCGGCGTGGTTGACTGGCTTCAAGAAGACTGGGACGCGACAATCGTGCGTGCCGCGATGGGGGTCGACGAATTCGGAGGCTATCTGTCTGATCCACAAGGAAACAAAAACCGAGTCAAGACGGTTGTGGACGCCGCCATTGCCAACGACATGTATGTCATTATCGATTGGCACTCGCATCACGCAGAAGATTTCCCAACCGATGCAGTTTCCTTCTTTACAGAGATGGCGCAAACGTATGGCCATCAACCACACGTAATTTACGAAATTTACAACGAGCCCATCACTCGTGATTGGTCCAACACGATCAAGCCATACGCAGAACAGGTCATTGCAGCAATTCGCGCCATCGACCCCGACAACTTGATCATCGTTGGCACACCATTCTATTCACAAGATGTTGATGTGGTTTCGCTGGATCCGATTACAGGATTCTCTAACATTGCTTATACGCTGCACTTTTATGCAGGAACCCATGGAGATAGTCTTCGTGCAAAAGCGGAAACTGCGATGAACAACGGGCTTGCTCTGATGGTAACGGAGTGGGGCACGGTCAACGCCAACGGAGATGGAGGCGTTGACGTTGAATCTACCAACGCGTGGATGGCTTTCCTTGACATGCACGGAATTTCGCATCTGAACTGGTCTGTGCACGACAAGGTCGAAGGAGCTTCTGCGCTTCAGCCCAACGCCAGCCCGTCTGGCGGTTGGTCGGATTCTGATCTCACTACATCAGGACTCTTGGTGAGAAGTATCATCCGGGACTGGCTCACTTGTGTTGAGGTTGAACCGTTACTGCTAGGAGATTGCAACCTAGACGGGGTTGTGGACTTTTCGGATATCCCTTCGTTTATCGACGTCTTAATATCTGGCGAATATCTAGAGGAGGCGGATTGCAACCTAGACGAGGTCGTGGACTTCTCAGATATTCCTTCGTTTATCGACATCCTGATTGCCGGCTAAGCTGCGGCAGCAAGCTCGTAGAACTTGGTTACGTCTACTCGCCTAGCATCAACTCGATCTTTTCAAGAATCGGCTTCGATCGATTCTTTGTCGTGTCCTTAAGTTTGACTTCGAACTGAAATCCGAAGCCCTCGGGAAGTGACGACAGATCAACTTGAGCAGGAGTCTTGGCGACTTGTTTAGAGAACCCTTCGATGTAATCGTATGTCTCCTTCGCCCTCGCCCAATCGGTCCACTGGTCGATCGTCTGGTCATCGTCGGTGTCCACGCCGACTCGAACTTCGACTTCTTCGACCCAAGGTCCGGGGCTAACGAAATCGTCCTTCTGTTGGGTTGCAAGATAGAACTTACCTTCGGCGAACATGATATCTGGGTCTGGATGCCCCTTGCCGATCTTTCCACACCACTTGAACTGCTTGTCGATGCTATCTGACGTAAACCAGCCAACGCTCATCGCATGCTTCCCCTTACCAGTTGCAGGGTCGAAATCGCAGAACAGATAGTATTGCCCGCCAATACTGATCGCCGCCCAGTCACCGTATGCATTCTGCTCTGGCTTGTGAACGTTGTACTCAGCAACATTGGTTTTGAACCGCTCAGGATTTTCTTTAACCCAATGGGGGTGCTTGTAAGTCTTCTTCTCGCCTGTTGGCTTTGTCCGCTCGTCGATTGGAGGCGCCAACGCCTTGAAGTCCTTGAGTCCGTCGGGGCTGACGGCGTGAACTGCTAATGGAGAGTCCCAAGCGTGAGTTTTAGCGTTAATCGGGCTCCAATCTTCGAGAATTAAATGAAACTTCCCATCGAGATCTCGGATGATCGCACAGTCCGAACCGTGGGATGGATCTTCGTAAGCCATCCCCATGTTCTTGCCCGGGACTCCATCAAAAAGGTCTGAGTCGACATACACATGCGGGTCCTGATCATTTGGGAAGTCGTAATAGAAGTAAGCCTTTCCGTCGGCATACTCGGCCGTCGTCATCCACTTCCCTTTGCTCTTGGTGATCGATCCATGGTGCACCCAGTTAACCATGTCCTTGCTCTGCCAAGCGTGATAGCCACCTTGCTTTTCTTGCAGTCCACCGGGAGCATCGAACTGATTGGCCCAAGGCGTTGATTTGAGCGGCATGTCAAAGCCCTCCAAGGTAGCGGCCCGGGGAGTGAAGTTCTTGTTGCCGCCCTTGGATTTCTTGTCCTGATATCGTCCAAACATCCAATAGTTGTTAGGCCCAAGACTTAAAAACACCGGGGCGTCACCAAGATTAGCTGGCCCAATGTTGCCCACCGGTTCCCAGTTAAGCCATTCGGGCGATTGCTCGAACCGAATCGACTTTGCTGAACGCTTGGAGTCATATCGCTTCAGCACACTGGTAAACGTCGCCTCGGTCTCAATAGGCTTCGCTTTACCTTCTTTAATCTCCAGCCCCTTTTTCTGCCCAATACTTTGCTGCCAGCTTTCCTCCGAATCAATCAACCAAGTTGAGTCGCTATCGGTGACTGGAATTGGGGCAGCAACCGAAAAAGGAATGGCGTATAAACCGACCACAGAGAGAAGCAGCAGAGCCGCTGGTGTACTAATTCTAAATTTCATTCGATTCACAGACTTCAGTTGGTTACCTGTTGTTGAAAATTGTTTCTTCAGCCAAGCTCAATTATAGGTAAAACCTGCGCATGGAGTTACAGCCGCGCTACTTTTTCAAGATTTCTAATTCACTTTTCCTGCCGACCGGGCGTGCTGGAGACAACAGGCCGCTTCGATCAAGAAGCGCCAATCGAAATCGATTTCGTAGTGACTCTAATCAAAACGCCTAATTATCGTTCTTGATCGCACTTATACCGCCCAGCGCACCGCACTCCACGACATCTGGTCAATGCTGGCCAATAAAGGGACAATGCTTCCGTGCAGAACTTCTCAATCAACTCACTTTCCGATGGCTTGAAGCTTCATGGCTATCGCTGGTCCGTGGAGAATCCGGTCGCGGCGATGAGCCTCG
>CAZDBE010000034.1:0-26170 GCA_964503675.1 uncultured Pirellulaceae bacterium
GTGCAAACTCGATAACACCGGCTCATCCCTGCAGCCGACTCTCTCCGAATCTGAGCTAGCCGATGTCGAGAGTTTTCTATTGGACATGC
This sequence comes from uncultured Pirellulaceae bacterium, assembly GCA_964503675.1. GTDB lineage: Bacteria > Planctomycetota > Planctomycetia > Pirellulales > Pirellulaceae > Mariniblastus. Next base: position 90 of record CAZDBE010000034.1, read on the forward strand.
TGAACATCTTCCCACTGCTTGGTCTTGGAGTCTTTGAAAAAACCGTCACCAAGAGAACCAGCAAGACGGATCTACTTCATATCAACGCCAAGGGAGTCGAGGCGTCTGGCTACGAAGACCCCAAAGGCTTCGTCGTCATGAAACAGTCTGGCATGGTTAAATCTGAAACCAATTCCATTCACAAGGGAATGTCCAACCTGCGGGCAGAGCTTTTGCAGCAAGAAGTCGTGGTCGAAGAAAACGGCCACTTGGTGTTTGCGGAAGACTATGTGTTCTCATCCCCTACGATGGCGGCTGGTGTTGTTCTTGGTCGGGCGACCAATGGGCGAGAGGATTGGAAGACCAAGGCAGGAGTGACGTTGAAACAGATTCAGACCAACGAAACAAAGGCTACCGAAGATGAATGATGGATTTACCTTCAGAGACTATGATCGTAGACACCACCATTCAGAAAGGAGACGTTGAGAACATGAAATTTGAACAATTTAAGTCCGGCAAATGGATCAAACAGTTTGAGTACAAAAGCTTCAGTCCAGTTCCGGTCAACGTTGAGTGGACTTGGGACGATGGCAGAATTAACACGCTACTTGAAAAGGCGACTCGCGCCGTAGGTGAACTTAACGCCTACTCAGTGATTGTTCCCGACGTGGATCGGTTCATTCGTATGCACGTCGTTAAAGAAGCCATCATGTCCAGCCGCATTGAAGGTACTCAGACGGACATGGATGATGCGATCCGACCAATGGAACTGGTTGCCGCTGAGCGCCGTGACGATTGGCAGGAGGTTCAAAATTACGTCGAAGCTATGAATCAGGCCATTGAGGATTTAGAAACTCTGCCGTTGTCCAATCGCCTGCTACGCAACACTCACGAATGCCTTATGCAGAGTGTACGTGGCAAAGACAAATTTCCCGGCTCGTTCCGTACTTCGCAGAACTGGATAGGCGGCAGTGGTCCTTCAGACGCGATTTTCGTACCACCGCATCCCAGCGAGGTTACTGAACTGATGAGTGACATGGAGTTGTTTTTACACAACGACGAGATCAACGTGCCGAACCTAATCCGAATCGCGATTGCTCATTACCAGTTTGAAACAATCCACCCTTTCTGTGACGGCAATGGCCGAATCGGCAGGCTGTTGATCACGTTGTATTTATGCAGCTTGGGCATTCTCAAGAAGCCAACCCTGTACCTTTCTGCCTACCTCGAAAAATATAAAGGCGAGTACTACGATGCTTTGACGACGGTACGGCATTCGAATGATATTGGCCACTGGGTTCGGTTCTTTTTGCAAGCGATCTTGGCCACGGCAGAGAAAGGCCGAGAGACGTTTGAGAGTGTCTTGGTATTGAGAACAGAAGTTGAACAGTCGATCCCTCAACTAGGCAAGCGTGCAGCGAATGGCGTAAGACTGCTTGAACATCTGTACCACCAGCCCCAAGTCACGCCAAATGACGTTGCTGACTTGCTGGACGTGACCCATCCAACGGCCAGTGCCTTGATTCGTGAATTTGAGCGAATGGATATCCTCGAATCTGGAGCCCAAGTTGACCGGAGCCAAGCGTTTGTATTCCGCAGATATGTCGACCTGTTCGCGCCTTAGAGACAAGATGAAAGGCAAAGACGCTCAACGGTTCAGCCTCTTTGAACAGAATATCAGCAATGTAAGGCAAACACGTCCTGATTTACACCAAACAAGGCTCATGTAAAGTTGAAGCCGTTTTCTTTACATGAGATGGGGTGGATGTAAAGTTGAGACCCTGAACTTTACATGGGCGAAACTACCGAAAGTGCATGCAAAGACTACGTAAACCTTAAAGTCCCAAGCTTTTCTTAGGTATAGCCGCGAAGAGGGGGCTCAAGATGATGCCGACGATAAAACTATTGTAAAAAAATGAGCATATGTCCGAATACAAGTTCGTAGAAAAACCATTCCTTGATCAGCTGGAGGCACTCGGCTGGACAATGATCGACCAAGGTCCGGATATACCGTCTGACCCGGCCAAGAGTCTGCGCACAGGTTTCCGCCAAGTCATCCTCGAAGACGTTTTCAAACAAGCCGTCGGGAAGATCAATGTCACCGATGATGGGCGTTCATGGCTGACCGAAAAGCAACTAGACAAGCTCCTGTCAGAACTTGCGGGGCAGTCAGGAAACAGCCTGCGAGAAGTCAACGAGAAGGTCCAAGCTCTGCTCTACCGGATACAAGCCGACTCAAATGAACTGACAGGCGAGGAAGACCCGAACGTTTCCCTGATCGACTTCAAGAACCCAGACAACAACTCGTTCCACGCCATCAACCAGTTTCGGATTGATACGCCTGCCGGCGTTAAGAACTTCATCATCCCAGACATCGTGCTGTTCATTAACGGCCTGCCGGTCGTTGTGGTCGAAAGCAAAGATCTCAACGCCAACGAATCCAACCCAATGGCCGAGGCGTTCAAGCAGTTGATGCGTTACTCAGAACAACGCGCGGAAACGAAAAAAGCCGGGCTCAAGGAAGGCGAACCGAGGCTCTTTCACACGAACCAATTTATTGTTCGGACATCAGGGGACATTTGCCAGTTCGGTACCGTGACGTCGACTGACGAAGAGTTCTTTTACCCTTGGCGAGACATCTACCCAGTCAAATACAAGACTTACGATCCGCCCCTTGGCAAAGAGCGGCAGCAGGAGACGTTGATCCAAGGGATGCTACCCAAGGAGAACATCCTCGACATCATCAGGAACTGCACCGTGTTCATGGATGTCGGCGCGACCAGAGCTAAGATTGTCTGCCGATACCAGCAGTTCCGGGCGATGCTGAAGATCGTCGATCGTTTGAGGACGGCTGAAACCCCGGCGGACCGTTCTGGTGTTGTCTGGCACACGCAGGGGTCTGGTAAGTCGCTCACGATGGTGTTCCTGATTCGAAAGCTGCGGCGCTGTGATGACCTGAAGGACTTCAAGGTTTGTCTTGTTACTGACCGCATCGACCTTGAGCAGCAGCTTCGCCGGACGGCAACTCTAACTGGTGAAAAGGTTACTGACATCGATAGTCGCGACGCGGTCCATGAGAAGCTTTCATCAGACTTTGGCAACTTAAACATGGTGATGGTTCACAAGTTTCAGGAAGGGATACGAAAGTCTCCAGAGTACCTTGAAGACGCGCTTGAGATCCCGGTTTACGAGTCCTTTGGGACCGTCAACGAGTCCGATCGAATCTTACTGATGATCGACGAAGCCCACCGGACCCAATCAAGCGATCTGGGTGACAACCTGTTTAGCGCGTTTCCAAATGCGACTCGACTGGCGTTTACCGGTACTCCATTGATCAAAGTTAAAGACGACTCGCGCGAGCATAAATCCAAGCAGAGGTTTGGCGACTATATCGACCAGTACAAGCTGTTGGATTCGGTTGAGGACGGAGCCACCGTTCAGATTCTCTACGAGGGCAAGACTGTCGATGCCACGATCGAACGCAGAGACCAGTTTGATAATAAGATCGATGATCTGGCGCGGAAGCATGTCGAGTCTCAAGTGCGAAAGCAGGTCAACCAGAACGTCATCCGCAAACAAGCCAAGGCTCAAGGCCTAGCGCTGGATGACTTGATACGGAAACGGACTAACGAAGAGACTCAGGCGATCAAGAAGAAGTGGGGCACAACCGGCGACATCCTAGAGGCCGACAAACGGATCCAAGCCATTGCAGCAGACTTGGTAGATCACTACATCGCCAACATCTTGCCCAACGGATTTAAGGCTCAGGTTGTCTGCTCCTCCAAGGCAGCTGCAGTTAAATACAAGAAGTTCATCGACGAAGCGCTGGCTAAAAGGTTGTTGCTTGAGAAGGCCAAACCGTCGAAGCCGCCGAAGCCAGAGGGTTATGTCCATGCAGGTTCTTCAACAGTGCTATCAGGGGCCGACGACGAAGCGTTGATGATTGCGGCCGAGGGATCAGGTACTTCAGTTGCAGGCGATTCATCAGAGTATCGCGATGAAGAGCTTTGCAAGCGCATCGCGTTTCTCCAATCGGCCGTCATCGTGTCTTCAGATGGAACCAACGAGCCGGCAATTTTGACGGCGACGCGAAAACACGCCAGAGAGGTCAAGGCGGTTGATAACTTCAAAAAGAAGTTCAACTTGGATGACCCAGAGAAAAAGAACACTGGGATCGCTTTTCTGATCGTCTGCGACATGCTGCTGACGGGGTTTGATGCGCCGATCGAGCAGGTGATGTACATCGACAAGAGCGTTAAGAATCACAACCTGCTTCAAACCATTGCCCGAGTCAATCGAATCGCCAAGGGTAAGAGCCGGGGCTACATCATCGACTACATCGGGCTGGCCAATCACTTGAAGCAGGCGCTCTCCATTTATGCAGGTGATGATCCAGAAGGGCTCGAAGCATCACTGAAGGACATCGCAGTTGAGATCCCAGTTTTGGAACTGCGGTACCGCCGGTTGATACAGCTGTTTGAAGATGCAGGCGTCAAGAAATTCGAGGGCTTTGTGAAACAGGCCCTGACAGATCCCAAGGAGGAGTTTTCGGTTCTTGAATCGGCAATTGATCTTCTAAAAGACGTGCGTCAGCGGTCAAACTTCGAGGTCTACTTTACGAAGTTCCTGCAAAGCATGGACATCATCCTCCCAGATCAGGCCGCCGGCAAATATCGCATTCCTGCCAAGCGACTCGGGTATCTGTTGATGAGGGTGCGTGAAAGGTACAAGGACGAGACACTCAATATCACGTCTGTCGGCGGCAAGGTGCAGAAACTGATCGACGAACATCTTCAAAGCCTTGGGATCGACTCCAAGATTCCGCCGGTTGAGTTGCTGTCGCCCAAATTCATCACCGAGTTGGAGAAGACTGTCTCGCCCAAAGCCAGAGCCAGCGAGATGGAGCACGCGATCAGGAAGCACTGCAAGGTTAAGTTCGACGAAGATCCGGCGTTCTACCAGTCCCTCAGTGTTAAACTCGAAGAGCTAATTCAGCGACACAAAGACAACTGGGACGATTTGTGTGATGACCTGACTGAGTTGACCGGCGAAGCTGCAGCCGGCCGAACAGAGCAGCTTGACGGCGTTGTAGAAGAAGCTGGACCGTTCCATGCGTTGATTGTGCAGACTGCATTTGACGGCTCATTCATCCCAGACGAGCATTCTTCAAGACTAAAAACACTTTCCAACGTCGTGCTTAAGAAACTACAAGACACCATTTACAAGTCAAATTTTTGGCGAGATGGTAATCCCGCGATCGAAGAGCTGCATGGTGATCTGTCGGACCTGTTGTTGCTGACTGACATCGACGAAATTGTAGATAACAGTGAACAGTTGGCGTCTGAAGTTATTCAGCTGGCTAAAGTACGGCACGATCAGATAGTTGAGCAATGAACACTTACAAGGACATCCAGTACAGTCTGAGCAAGAGCGACCGGAAGACTGCGAGCATCTACATCGAGCGAAACGGTGAGGTTTCACTTCAGGTGCCCAGCAGTTTCGGTGGCCCACAAGTTGAGGCATTGATCGAGAGCAAGCGTCGCTGGATCTATCGGAACCTCGCGGTATGGGAGGATCTGAACGCCACCCGGGTTTGCCGTGAGTTCGTCAGTGGTGAGGGTTTTCTCTACCTTGGTCGCTCTTATCGCCTGCAGATTGTGGAGTCACAAGACGTCCCGTTGAAGCTGCAGAACGGGTACTTCTATCTTAGGCCTGATGAGAAGATTGACAACGCTCAGATCTTTAAGGACTTTTACCGCGACAAGGGAATAGAGCGGATTCGAGAGCGCGTTGAGCTTCACCAAGAAAAGATGGGAGTATCTGCACGTGGTATTCGCGTGCAGGAGCTGCAGAACCGCTGGGGTTCATGCACCAGCGATGGCAAGCTTCTGTTTCACTGGAAGTGCATGATGGCTCCGCTATCGGTTCTGGATTACATCGTTGTTCATGAGTTGGCTCACATCACCTACTCAAATCACACTCCAGAGTTCTGGCATGAAGTCGACAAAGCGATGCCAGATTTCAAACAGCGTAAGGACTGGCTGCGCAAGAATGGTGCTGGGATGGATCTGTAGAAGCCAGATTGCTCATGTCGATGGCTTGGTAGATTGAGTGATTGTTTACTTCATCACTCTACCTAAAACTAGGACAATTCATGATCGACATCATTAACGAACACATGATCCCCTTCTCTCAAATCCCTGCTTGGTGTGAAAAACACCTCGGCCATCCAGTGAACCGATCAACTGTTCATCGTTGGAGGACACGCGGGGCGCGGGGTAGTCAGCTTGAGACCGTCCGAGTCGGCGGTAGACGCTACACGTCTCAAGAAGCACTGTTGCGGTTCTTCGATAACACCACCGCTGCAGCAGACGGCGTTAGCAGTCCTCAGCACAACGCCCATCAGCGACTGCGTGAGATTGAAGACGCAGAAGCCTATTTGAGATCCGAGGGAATCTGACCGTCTCGACACACGTAGCCGATCAAACTTTCGTTTCGATGTCAGCCAATCTCAGAATCGCCGCTTTGGTGTCTTCATCCAAGTTCGCCCAGATCTCGGTCAATTTTTTCAAAGTTGCGTCGTTTTTTACGTCACTTAGATCTGTGAGGCCGATTTCCTTCGTGGAATCGAGGCATGTCTGAGTCCCGTAGGGGTCATTTTAAAAGCTCTGTCAGATCAATTCTGATAGAGCTTTTTTCATGGCTACTTTACGCGCTGCGACCACCGGCTCTGGTTCTCTCGGTGCACGATTCGTACGGTTTACTGCGATTGCAAGATGGAGATGAACGCCGGGATATCTGAGAAGTCGACAACTGTGCTGCAATCGCAATCCGCTTCGGCTTGGAAAACACCCGATTGCAAGACCGTGATGAACGCTGGAATATCATCGAAGTCGACGGCTCCGTCCAAGTTGACATCTCCCTTTAGTACAGTGGCATCGACGACATCGTATGTGACAGTCATTTGCAGGATCTGTTGCTGTGCACCAGGGATATCTTCATCTGAGAGGCGAAACTGTAGTAGGGTGGTGCCAGCTCCCAATACCATAGGAGTTCCTTCAAGCGATACATCCATGAAGTCACCCGCAGGTAGGTCTTCAAAAAGTGAGCCCGAAAAGGTCAAGAAACTGCTTTGAGGAAAAGAGCTGAATGAAATCAAGTCGAGCTTCGCCGTTAGCGACCCACCAGCTTGGGATGCAAGATTAAATATGGAGACATCAACAGGCGCTATTGGCTGTCCGACGGTTACTTCTCCCAGATCAACCGTCAACGAATTCACGTCAGTGCCACCAGCAAATGATGCGTTGGCATGGTCTAGAACTTCGAGAGTCAGGTCGATGAGATCGTTGCCGTCATTGGCTCCATTGCCGACACCGCCTTGCGTCGTGATGTCGAGATTGTCGACGATGATCATGCCGTCATAAATGCCAGCCGTTGCTTGGTCGTATGAAAGCGACACATTGACCGAACGGCTGTCACTACCGTTCATTCGAAAAGCATTGCTGGAGCCCTCAGCGTCACTCGTCGCACTGCCTACCGATTCAACTAAGTAGTATGTTCCGTCATCGCCAGCTTTGTTGAGAGTAACTGATTGGCTGGCCGAAACACTGGATCCCACGAGGACGGAGCCCAAGTCAATTTCCAGCATTGAACTTCCATCGCTGTTAGAGCTACCGCCGGCAACCGTAATTGTTGAGTCGTTCATCTGGTCCTTGTAAATCGACCAGACGAATTCAGGTCGATCAACGAAGGCGTTTCGATTATTGGTGTAATACTGTGGATTGAATGAGGAACTATAAATGGTGTGATTACGCCGTCGCTCAAATTCGTCTGGCGGATCCAAGTAATGCCACTCGATTAGCGACGCGAGGTCGCCCATCTGATTTCCTGATGGGTTTCCATTGACTAGTGAAAGCCCCGAGCTGGTCCATCTCGTATCGGAATAGAATAGTGATCGAGCGATATCGCCGCGGCACATGTCGCCTACAAACCAATAGGTTCCAAGATCCCCAAACGTCCCCGTTGTGCTCCCAAACCCAAACGGCATGTTCGCGCGATCGGAGTTCACGCCAGTATTACACGGGCGTAGAGCATGAGGATCGCCCAAGTTGCCTTGTGCTCCATTGGACGCTGAGCCAGGCTGTCTTGATTGTGGCCAAACATGTTCGCGGTTCCAAGTCGCAGCAGAATCCCACGTTGAACTATTGGATAGGCCGCTGTAGGCAAGAATTATGCGGGAACTGTTTGACGGATCTTGATCGTGAATGGCCGCCGAGAATCGGAAGTCGCCATAGGTCCGTTGAATGTGCCCCGCAGACATGGCGGAAGTTAGCTGGGACTTCAACGTTGATCCAGTACTCGTAGCATTAGAGTAGTAGTTGGACGGCGCGTCCCATTGTGCGAACGCAGAACCGCAGCACAGTAACAAAGAAGTAAAAATACTAAGACGAAATTTTGAGAAAATCATAGAGGTGTCGGCGTGTTGGCTTCAAAATCAATTACTCACAATATACTAGCCGATGAAATACAAACCAAAGTGTGCAAAAACCCACACATTCATTTGTTTTCATTGATTGCTCAACTGAAATCTTAAACGAGAGTAGTAAAAATTGAGTTGCAACAGTGCCAATGCAAATCTCGGATCTGCCTAGATTGCAATTCTCTTAAAGAGCACTCCAAGTGTTGTAATTACTTCGATACCAATTCAGAAAACCGTGCCCTCTGATAAGCTCGCAGTATGGGCTGAGACTTCTCGCAATCTGGTTTGCGCATAAAATACGTAGTGTTCGCCTCGGCGACGCCAGCAAGGCGGAGGTAGGGGAGTCGGCGATGCTCCTGGGCTTAACGCTGGGTGCCCGCCGAACGGGCTCAACCGCTATAGGGCAAATGTCGTTTGTTAACTATCAGCTAATGTTCTGTGAATTGTCAGTAAAGAAAAAGTGAGAGTCACTCGTTTTGTTCGGCGTACGAGTGGAAAGTCGCAGTGTTTTAATTCGCACCGTTAAGCAATGAGTGCCGAACGCTTGCAAATCGTAAAATAATCAAGTAAAACTAGGGCGACCGCTGAAGGTAGTTTCAAATGTTGGTGACGCGTTGTGAATCTAATGGCACCATAGTTGCAACCACCATCGCCGTTGGAAGTAATTCGGCACAATCGCGCCGATCATTTTTGATGGGCGTGTTGAGAAGGTACATTGAAAATTGCGACACCTAATTGATTGAAATGGCATTATGAAAACACCACTTTCATCTTTTGGAGTCTCGGCACTGCTCATTTTTTCAGCAGCAAGTGCTGTCGGACAGTCAGATATCTTCACTAAAACTTTTGATGCCGCCCCGACCAACGGTGCAGCCCACGCATGAAATATCGATAACAGTTTGCACGGCGGACAATTCCTACGTCTGACGGGGTGAGTCGTCATTGTTTTTCGTAGTGCTGCCGCCTTGCAGTAGGGACGCTCAAGTAGAACCCACAAAATTTATAAGTAGTTTTCTTGGAGTAGTTATGTTTCCTAAATCCACTGGTTCTCAAAAACTTTTACATCCAATCTCCGAACAACGCAGAGCGTTTACGCTCGTCGAACTTTTGGTCGTGATTGCGATTATTGGAATTCTCATCGGCATGCTGCTACCGGCTGTTCAGCAGGTGCGTGAAGCAGCTCGGCGAATTGAGTGTGGCAACAATCTTCGGCAGGTTGCACTGGCTGCGATGAACTATGAAAGCGCCAATAGTGAGTTTCCTCCGGGCTTGGTCCAAGAATCTCTTTCAGGCCAAAACCCTTCGGACAACAACGGTTTCCAAGGTCACTCTGCCTTCTACTTCATCCTGCCGTTTATGGAGCAGCAAAATGTCTTCGCAACGATGGACAAAACAGTTGCCAAAGCAAACCGCGTATCATCAACAGTAGATTTAAAAGCATCATCCGTTATTCCGTCGCTTCTATGCCCGTCAGACACACTCGGGACCGAGTCGCTTCCTTGGCCTTCAACAGGTACCCCAAGTGAGTTCTACGGTGGAACGAGTTATCGGTGCAATGGCGGTGAGCGTCCAGTTTTCGCGACATCGGCTAGCAACGACGGCATGTTTATGGCCGTCGGGCCAGATGCTAGAAGGGCAAGCGATGCTGAACAGGGACAGGAAGTAACGTTCGGAGCAATATCCGATGGCTCAAGCAACACGGTGTTGTTTGGCGAGTTTTATCATCTAGATAAAAACTTTGATTCTTTTACCGAGAGAGGTTGGACCAGCGGCAGTGATATTCGCGGGTGGTCGAGATGGTATCCCGCTGGCGGAGATATTGGATTGTCCAACATCATGGGTGGGGCGTTTGCACCAATCAACTTTACCATTCCTTGGGCTGAGGGAGAATCTGGCGCGCCAGGCGCACAAAATGCTTGGTGGATTTTTCAGGATCAAAGACTGAGTGCTTTTGGCAGCGGGCATCCCGGTGGGGCGAATCTGTCCTACAGTGATGGGTCAACCCATTTTATCGCGGACACCATTGCTCAGAACATTCTTCGTTTACGTTGCGTTCGCAACGATGGTGAAGTTATCGGCGAGCTGTAGCCCAGCGAACATCGCTGCAAACATCTGGCCATCAGGACTAGCGAAAAAGGTGAGATGGTCCGCCCCTGTGTGGCCCCAAACGTCTAGGGAGATTTTTTTGAGATTTGCAAAATCATTGTTTTTAACCTGCTTCACTTGCTTGCTGATGGGCTGTGGCGGACAGGGTGAAGTAAAACTAGTGACTGCCACCGGTCTTGTGACGATCGATGGAAAGCCTGCAGCTGATATTATGGTGAGGGCTGTTCCGCTGACTCAAGATGAATCGAAGCTTGCTCCGTCTTCCCAAGGTTTGTCTAACGAGGGTGGGGAATTTACTTTGACGACACTCAAGAACGAGCCTGGCGCAGTCGAAGGTTCACATCGTGTCACCTTGTTCGACACTCTGGAAACGCGTGCACCTCAGGGTAGCCGTGGAGGTACTCGGTCGCGGCTCCATTCGAAATTTTCTTCTGTGGGTATTGAAGTAACTATTGCGGAGGGAGAGACAATCGAACTTGAAGCAACCGGCCCCAATTAGTGGCCGCCGGACGAACGAGCTTGCCAACGTTGGCTAGTTTCCTTCCTTACCTCCTGTTTATTAGTGCTCTGGCACTCAATCACAAAGACTTGAATTGCATACGCTTTATGGTCCTCGGTTGGGGCCGAAAATTAAATTGACTTTGACAGCAAGGTTATGTCAATCAAGAGTCGAATGTATCGGTATTTGGCAAATTATCTTGTTGAGTCTTACAAATAACTCGTTCTAGTGTCGAAAATCATTCAATGATTTCTTGCAAAGAATCGCTCAACTCTTCCCGATAAGTGGTGATGGTACGGTCTAATAAAAAATTGCTCTTCGCCCGTGGTTGCATTATAATGGGGATTGGGAACGCGATCGTGGCTCATTTTGCGTTGGAGTGGGGCAAACCATTTCTCTTTGAATTCTTTTTCAGTATAGGTGTCGTAATGAAGTCTTTGATTCGAACATGTTTGTGCATGGCCTTGTGTTTTTCCTTCTCTGTCTCAGCCAATCAATTGTATGGACAAGTTGTTTACACGATCACTGGGTTCACAAACGGTCTTGGTGGCACAGATGACTCAGTGTTTGCTCCTGAGGTATCGCCTGGTGAATCGTACGTAGCGAATTTTTTGATTGATGCATCCGTACTCGATACTGACCCAAGTTCAGAGCGTGGAGAATATCTGGGCGCTATTTTGTCCAGTTCGATTGAGTTCTCCGGTGGCTACTCTTCAGAGCTCAACTTTGCGGGTGGTGAGATAACAGTCCACACGGATGCTGCCGGTAGTGGGATCGTTATGCTGCCGGCCGATGGTGGCGCAGCTGGAATCGCTATTTACGACTTGAATACAACTTTTGATTCGGATGTTCTGTTCGTCGAAGAGGGGTCGCAAATCGTCGGTAGTCAAAGCTCGCTGGCGGTTTTTCATGAACCGACTGGTTTGATCTTTTCTTTCTCTGAAGTTGAGTTTGGATTACAAGGAACCACTGGCCCGATTCAGTTGTCAGTGTCGCTCGGAACAGAGGTCCCTAGCGCGGTCTTAGGTGATTGTGATCTAGACGGTGACGTGACGTTTGAGGATGTCCCTGCAATGGTAGAAGTTCTGCTCGCTGGCACTTACAGCGTGAATGCGGATTGCAACGAAGACGGGGCTGTCGACTTCGATGATATCCCAGAGTTCGTCGAAATCTTGATGACTCAGTAAAAATCGAATCGGGCGGGGCCGTTCCCGAACCGACATGTGCTACTCGAGTGACTGGGTTGCTTGTTCCGCGTGAGTGTCGTGCCGAACTGATTCAAATTGAAATTAGTAAGATCTTTTGCCGTGCCTTGCTTCGTTACGATGGGCACGGCATTTTTGTGGACTGAACTCCCGTCTTCTTTGAGAGTGACCAATTCTCAGCGCGCGTTCTGGCTGTTACTGCCGAGTGCGCTCGAAATCCAACATTTTGCCACTCTAGATTTTGGCTTTCATCTGATGCTGCTGCGCGACAATGAGGTTTACGGTCTTCTCACCTCTAGCCCGAAAATTAGCGTTAGCGTTGAGCTGATTAGGAAGTCTGCATCGCAACGTGCCAGTCAAGTTGGCGTTTAGAGTAATCCAGATATTCGCTACGACCCGTTCGGTAAGGAGCCCTGAGCTGAAGATTCGCTCGGCTGCGGTCGTAATTATATGAAATTGATTTGGCGGTGATTAGTGTGGGAGTTCGGCCTGAAACTGGGCCGCACTCCTTATATCTACCTACCTCAAAGCACGCCAAACTCATGAAAAAATCTATTGCCGCCGCCTCGTTTTTTCTTTCAGCCGTTTTCACTCTCTTCATTGGCATTGCCCAAACTCAGGCTCAGCCAGCTTACCCGCAAGGGCCCGGACCGCAACACCGCGCGGTCAATCATGCAGGAGTAACATACTACGCTGTGGTACCGGACGCTCCGCGTGATGACATCATGGATACAACGGGCCATGGATTGTTGTACTACCGACGGATGATGAAGCAAGGCACGACGCCTTCAACGGCGGAGCTTGCCGGCCAATGGCGAGGCGTCAATCGTGGCATCGTTGAAGCTGCGGGATACAATCAGTTCGTCAAAGACATCAATCCGCAAAATGGTCGCTGGCAGGGCGACAACATTCAGGTCAACCAAGTTAAGTCCCATCAAGTTCGTTACTCGGGTTGGAATCCAGTGATGAAGTCATCGACCATGGGGTACAACCCATCTTACGAGCGTAAAGGACAGTTCGCGGTTCAGGCTCCAGACAACCGTGGCGCTTTTGGACGTGGAGCAATTTTCTCGTATCGCGATGGCGGCAACGCTAAAAACGATCCAGCACGATTGTTGCAGGATCGCGTGATGAAGATCGACGACAATCACATGATCGGTCGGGCAACGGCGAATTTCGGTCCGATTCGTATTCCACTGTCGTATTTTGTACTTGAACGCGTCGAGTAAAGCTTGGCGTGGGGTATGAACAAACGAAGAGAAAATGATGATTCTTCGGTGCGCTTGCCCTCAGCGCACTTTTCTTCCGTTCGATCTCCAAAACGCGCATGCGCGTTTCCGATCCTATATACTTGAGGACATTTCAAAACCCAAATTCGAACCTTCGTTGTAGTGGGATTCGCCTAGAATTCCCTCTTTTGCGCAAAAGGGATTTCTTGGCGAAATCCACTACGTGTTTTGAAATGCACTCTAGATGCTTTGAGAATCGTCATTTTTTCAACGCGTTGGGTTAAAGCGCGGGACATTACGGAGACAACAATGATTATTTGGGGAACGCGCGGGATAACATTTACCCTCGAGGACAGCCAATTTCAGTGCCCGCAGTGCGGGGGGATGCAGAATGGAAAATTGAAACACGTCCGCAACTTTTTTACGTTGTACTTTATTCCAATCATTCCGTTGAACGTGGCGGGACGCTTTGTGGAATGCTCGGTATGTAACGGAACTTTTGACGAACAGATTCTTAGCTACGATCCGGAAAAGGAACGACAGGAGAACGAGATCCGCATGCTGCGTGTGATGGTGATGGCGGCGCTGGCCGATGGGAAGGTCGATGATCTTGAGCGCGGCGAGATTCACAAACAGTACGAAGAGATCACAGGGCTACCGTTGGTGGCTGCGACGCTGGCTGAGGAGATCAAAATGGCGACCGCTTCTGGTGCCGATCTGAATGCTTACGCGGCCTCATTTGCCGACACGCTGACGGGCAAAGGGAAAGCTCTGCTGGTGAAGGTGGCTTTTCATACGATGTCCGCTTCAGGGACTCTGCAACCGGGGCATCAGGAACAACTGATGAAACTCTCCGACACGCTGGGCATTCCCGAAGAGCAATATATGACGCTGATCGATCAAATCAGCACGATTCAATAGACGCCCGCCAAAAAAACACGCCCTTAGCTGGTTACTTGGTTTCAATTATTAAGGCGTTCCTGCAGCGCTCAGCAGATCTGCTCGGTAGAGTTCCAAGGGAAGTTGGTCGTAGCTGTTGAGTGCGGTGATGCGATTATTCAAGAGCGCCACTTTTTTGTTGTTTGGCTTGGTGGGTTTTGCCAGTTTGGCGAGCCTTTTCGAATTGCGGCGTTGCTGTTTCCCTGAGTTGTTTAGGTCGCGTTCGAGTTGGCTCAACTCTCCCCCGTAGCGGTTTCTGATTTGTGCGACTTCATTTGCACCACGATTGATATCGAAGGCAACGGCATCGGCGCGGCGTCCAAGATTGTTCAGAAAGAAATAGCTGTCTTGAATTTGGTATCGCAGGACGTCACATTGCAACAGCGACCCATTGGGGTCATTCTGGTGAAAATAGAGCGCTGTTTGCAGGGCACGCGTGTTGTTGCGAGCGGATTGTATTTCGGCCTCCAGCGACGCCAGTTCACGTTGAAGCGGTTGGAGTCTTGAAGCTGCTTGCTCGATTTTCAGTTCGCCTTCGTCTCTGACTTTGTCTTTCCGGTCCTGAATCTTTTTGGCCTGCGTTTGTAGACGAGTGTTTTCTTGGTTGATCAGTTTCCGATCAGTGTCTTTGGTGACCTCTTTTTCTTTGACCGACTGTTCCACTTTTTCGCCAAGATGCTTCAAGCGCCCGTCGAAGTCTGCGATTAGCGTCTCCATTTCCTCACGCATCAATTGCTGGTGACGGGGACCGAGTCCGACAGACAATTCTCGGATGGCTTCACGCAAGATTTCCTGATTTACTTGTTCACCGACTGGACCCTGAAGATATCCCAGCAACCGACCCATTCTGCGATAGGTGTTGTCCAGTTTCACCGCCGGTAGGTTGCGTGTTTGAACCGTTTTGGCAAACGCGCGAATGTCGGTCATCGCGGAATCGTATTGATCGCGCACTGTCTTGATCCAGATTGAAAGCAATCGCGCGTCAAGGTTGTTTGGCGCGATGGTCAATGCCGCATCGATGGCCTCACCTGCCTCACGTATGCGATTGTGGCGAAACCGGTTGACCGCGTAGGCCAAAAAAACGCTTGGGCTATCTACCGGGACCAAGTCGTATAATTCGACACTTTGTGTTCGATTGTCGAGGTTCTTTTTCCAAGTCTGATCTAGCCAGAATTTGACACGCTGTTTTTCATTTGCTGGGATTACGATCGGTTCAATCAATTGGCCGCTGACGAACGGCGCAAACAGGATCTGAAGGCCGATCGCGGCTAGGATAGCCCACATACTCAGTGCTGGAGACCAATGGGCAATTGAAAATTTCATCGTGACAACCTTTGGGACTGGGCAATCGGCAAACCACTTGAACCGATGAACCATTATTTGCATCTGGTTCGTGAAAGCAACCTTTTTCGTCGTTGGCGGTGGTAACCGAGCCTCGCAGCTTCATAAAGCTTTAGGAGTTGTCAGGGTTGTATATTGAATTTTGGTTTGCGGCTGGCGATCAGCTCAGACTCGTAGGCCCGTCTGATCATCGTCTCTTTGGCGCGAGAATCGACCGGAAACGCATGGATCTCAAGTGTCACATTCTGGTGAGCCTGTTCGGTTAGGTATTTTGAAAGCGAGAAATTGCTCGACTGATCTAGGTGCTCTTTGAGCCGTTCGTGCAGGTCAACGGATTGGCCAATGTAAAGGTAGCCGCCGGTGTCCCGAAAGATGTAGATGCCGGGCTGATGTGGAATGATGCCCGGATTTTCCTCGACTGATTTCAACGGAAATTCTTTGACGACACGTCCCCAGTCAGCGATACGGGCGATCAGTTCTGGCCGCAGACGGCGCTTCTTCCGCAGGCCAAAAGCCGCCTTGCGAACCAGATAGGTGTCTAGGTCCTTACTAATCTCATTCGTTTTGGAGTCAAACTGAACTCGCAATTTGGGGTCAGACATAATTCGGTCGATCGTGACCGCGTGTTGATCAATCATCGAACGGGCCACCATTTCAGCAACGGCAACATGTTCCCGTGAAGGTCTTGCCCCAGAACGAGTCGTCTTTGTCTTAAGCGTCCCCGCCTTTCGCATGTTTAGCAGTCGCCAATTTAGTTTTGCTGAAGGAACTTCCGGTAGCTTATCATGACACTTGTCTAGAAAGGCACTGTTGAGGTCATCATTGAGAATGACTTCGTCGACACTCCAGCCGTCGTGAGTTTTCATGAACGCATTGCCAATAACAGCTTTAGTGTCGGTGGATGTTTCTTGCGCGATCGTGCAACTTGAAGCTGCCGTCAGGAGTAAGAGTAAGCTGCTGAGTAAAACGATAGCCAGTGTTCTCAGGCGTGGCGTGGCAGGAGAGTTCATGTCAGGTTCCGCTAGCAATTTTTCCCCGAGCCTGTATTGGATCCGGGATGGGAAAGCGTGCGTCATTGTAACAGGATCTGTTGTGTTTGGGTGCGAATCCCCCACTGGCTTTGACACATACCGACGATTGAGAGCCGCCTGGACCAACCTCGACCGCCGACAGAGAGTGCGTTCTGACATCAGCGCCAGAAATCAGCATTGACCCAAAAGCGGATTCGGAACAAATTGACGGACTGGCAAGGATTGCTGGCCGTCAACATTGATGGCAAACAACACTATTCAACGCAAGGATGCTTGAAATGAAGGTTTGGCTACCCTCCGATACGCTGACAAGGCTCGCACGTACGATTTCCGCGCCGTCAACGCTAGTTGGACTCACAACGCTCGCCCTGATCACTCCGTTGGCTTCGAATTGCTGGGGGCAATTTACCGCCAGTGATCGGGCGCCCGAGCAAGGTCATTCAATTCTTGTGCATGAAGGTGAGCCGCTCGACGCCGTAGAGCCTCACCAAAGCGGATCCACGCCGAAGCCATACAACGCACGCGAACAAATCGCAGATAAGAGCCCGGCGCAAGCCAAAGGAACTCGTATTTTAATGGGCGATGCGGACGGAAGCGGTTTTGTCTCCTCCAACAGCCAGCCAGATCGCTCAAACTGGCGGGACAGCGAATCCAAAAGTCTTTCCTCCTCGAGGCGCGGATCGTCAACTGGTAACCTGCGCCCTAGCAATTTCTCGGCCGCTCAGGCTCCGGCGTTCTCAGCGCGACAGGCTGCCGCGATTCCACGCAAGGAGAAGATAGATCCACTTCCAACAGAACGTCGTATCAGTCCGCGTCAGCAAGTTCAATCTGATAAAGAGGTGATCGTTGATCGGTCGGTAACGCCCGCGAGTTTTGCCGCGCCTGTGCAGAGCTTTCAAAACAAATCGCGTCAGCCGATGCAGTCCCTCCAGCCAAGCCAAAATACTGGGCAAACCAATCGCTACGACAGTCGTAGAAACCAAGCAGCACAAAGAACACAGCAGCGCCAAACGAATCGTAGCCCGAAAAAGACTTCCGCCAGTGCTAAGGTATTGATCTCGAAGTTCGGTTTCAAAGGCTCACAAGATAATTCAGACAACTTAGTACCGTTGCGTTTGGCGGATGTGCTGAATCAAGGACAGATGCGAGCCAATCGCAGCCAGTTGATCAACCAGTACTGGGAAACGTTTGAGGACTGGGCTCTATCGGTCAGCGCCGCGCAGCATCGGGATTGGGTTAGTGGTTTGCGTGTTTCGAAGTCTACCGATCAGTCAACGGTTGGTGTTGCAAAGTCCAGTGCCGAAAACGATGTAACGTCGAGCCGCATAGAACTTGGTAAATCTCAGGCAAAACTTAAGCAGGTTTTGGGGGCTGGAGCCTCCATCGTGCCAGCCGATTTGCCGACGGTGACAATGGTCAAAACAAACTTCCAAGCGTTTAAAGAACGCGGATTGATTCCAGCTCGGTTGGAGGGAATTGACCAGACTCTGACCGATTTACATGATTTGATCCTTTCTCGCGCCGATACAGTATTATTGGCGGAGCGTACGGCCGAACAGGTCAAGGGATACTACCAATCCAATCAGGCAACGATTGAACAACTGCTGGGCGCGGGTCATGCGTGGCGATCCGCAGAAGCGGACTTCCTTTCTTCGACAATTGAGTACAACAAAGCCTATACGGATTACGCGTTGGCTCTTCCATACGGTCGTGCACCGGTCGAGCAAGTTGTCGCGATGCTGGTGGCTCCTACCACTGTGTCTCCGACGGCCGCAGCGCCGTATGCTGGAGGCAATACTCAACAGGCTCAAATGTCACGAACACCGTCGCAGCCTGCGTCTTCCAGCCGTTCGGTGCCGCAACGTCAGAAGACTAGGCCACAACGTGGACAGGATTCGAGAGTTCGAGCTGCGTCAAACGGGTTTGGGCAATCAACCGTTCCTAAGTCTCGCACGCGGCGACCAATGCCTGATTTTTCAGAGTCATCTAATGATTCCGTAGCAGCCGCTTCGTTTACTCCTCGTAAAACCCCAGAGTTTCGACCCAACTCAACCAAATCAGTTCCAGCCACAGGTACGCGTGAAAACGCAAAAGCTGCCACCAGCGGATTAGGATTCGGTAACAGAAACGCATCCCAGCCCGCCGCTGAGCCTGTTTCCAAACCGACTGCTCGATCGCCTGTCAAACCAAGTACTTCTGCCTTTGACATTGGCAAAAAAACGACTGACGGTTCCTCGGGCGTTTCGGCGCGGCGTTCCTCGACCGGCTTCAGCAGCGGAGCTAACAGCAAGGTGAAAGCACCAACGGTAGATCCATTCTCGAGCCAACCTTCAGTAGCCAAACCGCCGTCAAAGCCAAGTTTCTCTTTTGGGGGTGGCGGAAGTGGGGCCGGTAGTACTCCTGCGGCCGTAACTGCTAAAGACGGATTCGACTCTGGATTCGCTCGCTAGGGCTTACGAGTGCTACTTTTAAAACTGTCCAATTCGAAGACGGTTTCAATGGCGCTCAAGGAAGTGGTAGTAAATATGGGGCGATGGCTGCCAACTTTTTGGCGCCAATGCCAGAGACGTTCGTGAGTTCTTCCGAACTTGTAAACGGGCCATGTGTTTCTCGATACTCAACGATGGCCCCGGCCAATGAAGGCCCCACTTTAGGTAGGTTGGCAATCTCGGGCGACGTTGCCTGATTTATGTCCACTCGGAATGGCGTGGAAACTTCTTGGGGCATCGACAAACGAGTACTGATGAGTCCGTCGTTGGACAGCCAAAGCCATGCCATTGAGCAAGCGGTGACCACGGTAAAGACCAACAGCATCGCATGGGCCAACGGAAGGTCACGTGACCGAAGCGTCAGAAGAATGGGGGGCCTGCTGTCTGTGTGTTCGTTTTTCATCAACGATTGTTGCCGCGCCATTCGGCTGGCGACAGCAATCCGTCTCCGTTTTTGTCCTTGTCGCGAAACTCCTTCAGTTTCTCGACCGTCCAAGTGTCAGTGTATTCGTGCATTTGAATTTGACCGTCAGCGTCAACGTCTTTGTCGGATAGTGATGAGCGTCCTCCGGTCGACGAAGCGGCTGCGACAGCTGTCGTTGGGCGTTTGAAAGGCTTTTTAGGTTTGGGCTTCTGGCTGCCGGCCGCGGCATTAGGCGGTTTAATCTTGCCGCCTGACACTAGAGTAATTGCCTCTTGTTTACTGATAAAGCCATCGCCATTACTGTCTTTGGCTTTTTTCAATAACGAGGATGCGGACAACTCTTTTTTGTCTAGCCTACCGTCCGAGTTTGCGTCGTACTTTTTGAACGAGCGATCAACATACTTCGCATAGCCTGCTGCACTTTGGGCGTTAGCTTTCGCCTTCGCAACTGCGCTTCCGCTTGTTGGTTTCGGAGTCTCTCGCTTTTCATATCGGCGAGAATCGCGATCACCATCTCTGGATCCGCGATCACGGTCTCGGGAGCCGTAGTCTCGCCGCGACCGTGAGTCGCTGCTGGACGACTCTTCTGATGACGATCCTCGACTTCTCGCGAAGGGATCGTCTCGTTCACGGCTGGATCTGCTTCTTTGACTCGTCTCTTCGCCAGCTGTGAACCTCTTCGCCAATTCCATTTTCGAAAGCCTACCGTCCCGGTTCAGGTCGCTAGTCTCGGGTGGCGGAGACCTCCAACTCAATCGTGAAATCTCATCGCCGTCCAAGAAGCCATTGTCGTCTCGGTCAAACGTGCCGAGAAGCTTTTCAGCTTTCTCTAGCATCTCAGGCTCAAAATCAGATGCCTTCATTCCACTTGCCGACTCGTCGAAGCTCTGCAGTCCCTCGGTTTTGTCCTCGGTGCCAAACTCACCAACTCCAAAAGTCTCAGGTTCTGCACCAAACTGGGCGAGGTTATTCAATCGACTTTCAAACGCTTTTCTTTTCTTCGCAGCTTCATTGGAAATGCGAGAGTTGTAGCTTTTAACCAAGTCTTCAACTTTTGATTTCTTGCCTGTAGGGATGCCCATTTGCTCTAGGAACTTTTTTGTGCGGCGACCATCGATCTCTTCTGGATCCAATACTCCGTCGTTATTCTTGTCTTGTGATTTTAGATACTCGGCTGCGTCAAATTTCTTCCGCCATTGCTCGTTTCGAATATCATCGCGCAACCGCCGTTCATGGTCGCGTTCTTTTCTGTCGTCCCTATCTCGATCTCTGTCTTGAGCATTGAGACTGCCGGCGGAGAGAGCCTGTACCGTGATCGCGATGACAAGAGTCATGCAAATTGAGATGGAAAATTTCATAGTGGCCTCTTTAGGAACCGGTAAGCCCCAAGTCTTCATTGGCGACGCGTTTGTTGGGTGTTGAGAGCAAACGACGAGAATAGTTATCGACGCATTTCACTGCACCATTTATTGTAGCATTCAAATCGGCTGGAGTCGGATTTCGCTGAGTAGACGTGCTGAGTTCGTTTCGGCTGTCCCGCTTCATCGGGTTGAGAGGCACACAAACACGCTCTAACTGTCAATCTCGCCCTTTATTTACTTTTCATCACGCGACAATGGACATTTGGGGACCGCCAATAGAGTTAATTTGTTTGACGATCGTGTGAATTTTGTTGATAATTAATGAAACCGTTCCCGCCTTTATAACACTTCGGGTCCAATCTCTTATCGCGCGTTTTGAAATTTTAGGTTCGTCAAAATGCCATCACGGTTGGACCAGTAACGGAAGACAGACGATGCTCAGCCTCTGCCCACAATGCAACCAGAAACTAGAAGACTTTGCGGTCTCCTGTGATGAATGTGGTTGGAGTGTAGTCGCGCAGCACCTTTCATCGGCGAAATCGACTTCAAACCAGATCGTGCCGACGTCAAGGAACGAAGCAGGGCATGCTTCACAAAAGAAGTCCCAACGTTCCTTGGACACTATGTTTCAGGTGGCGATGTCAAATCTGGATGCCGGTGAGTTTGAGTCAGCGCTCAATGAGCTGAACCGCAGTATTGAAGTCGCGCCGGTCAATCGTCTTGGTGAGTGCTATTCGTTGCGCGGGTATTGCCATCTAAAGAAGAACGACTTCGTGCGTGCCGAAGACGATTGCTCCGAAGCGATCAGTCTCAATTGTCAGGATGCGCAGACCTATGCGTGGCGAGCTGCCGCGCGAGGTGAACAGAACAAATGGAAAGAGGCTTTTGACGATTTGGATAGCGCCTGCGTCGTTGCGGGAGATGACCGAGATTCGTTTGTCGAGTTGACCGATTCCTACGCCGATACGGCAACCGACTACTTTCGTAAACTGATCGATGCGGGCAAGCAGTCAGCGGATTTGTTTTTTGAACGAGGCTGGATCCATTTGAGAACTGGCAAATACGACAAAGCGCGTGAGGATTTTCGCTCAGCCCTTGAGATAGACCCACTCCACGCGTGGTCGTCGACGGGGATGGCGAAGCTGCTACTTAAGGATAGTCGACTGCTGTCGCGGCTGCGTCGTGCGTCGCGCAGAAGAAAACTGCAACGCGATAGTGGAAAACTGGACGATCTGTCTAGCGAGGCGATCATGTTGTGCAGCCTTGGGGCGGCTAAAACTGCGTCACGTGCCTGCCAGCGCGAGGCGTTAACGATTCGCGCTCGGCTTTATCACCACATGGGGAAACCGGACCGAGCCAATCGCGATCTGAGACGTCTGACAAGACGCGCGGCCGAGGATCCGGAAAAGATTGTGGAGTGTTGTCAGCTGCGTTTTGAGCTTGCCGACTACATGGCGGCCGTGACTCAATTGACTGCCGTCGTGAAAGAGAACCCAACGTATCAACGCGCGCTTTTGTTGCGAGGCAAATGTTACGCGAAAGTCAGGAACTATCCACTAGCGATCGACGACCTCGAGGCCTATCTGCGTTTAAATTCTGCGGATTCTTTTGCGCGTGCCGAACTGGCGCAAGTGTTATTGGTGACTCACCAGATTGACCGCGCTTCTGTAGAATTCGAAAAAGTCACTAGAGACAATCAAACCAGTTTTGAAGCCTACCTAGGCTTGAGCAAGATCTTTTTGGTAAAAGAACGTTTAGATCTAGCGATGTCGCAATGCGATAAAGCGATTGCGATTGACAGTCGGCGTTGCGAAGCGTTTGCGGTTCGAGCGCAGATCTATTTGAAGCTGTGTGATTTTTCTAGATCCGTTGATGCCTACAGCCGCGCGGCGAAGATTGCTTCAGACAGTGAATCCAAGGCAAGTTACTTGTACTTGCGAGGCGCCGTTTACTACGAGATGTCCAAGTTTGATCTGGCAGTCGAGGACTTTCGTCGTTCCAGCCGGTTGCGTCCCAATCATGCGGGCGCTTGGGTTTGGAGAGCAGCGGCCAGCTCACGTCTGGAACGTTGGTCCGACGCCAACGATAGCTTGGCACGGGCGATGGCGATACGTCCGGAAGCGGCGTCGCAGTATCGTCAGTTAGGGCAGCGTATTGCTAAAAAAGCCGTCAAATATTTCACCAATCAGATTCATCGCGGCAATGACGGTCGTCGGGTCTACAGAGACCGAGCGGTGGCCAATCAGTTTTTACAAATGTATGCGTCGGCGGTTGAGGATTTGACGACGGCGTTGGAGCGCGAGCCCAATGATGTCGACTTGCTGGTTAGACGTGGGCAGGTTTACGCTGTTACTGGCGACCATCAAGGGGCGCAGGACGATTTTGGAAAAGCGATCAGGCTGGATCGCAGGAATCATTGGGCGCGATTTTGCCGGGCGCAATCGCGCTACGCTCGTGGCGATCATGAGAGAGCCAGACGCGATGTGCAAAAGGCCATCCGAATTAGTGGAGGGAATCCACAGTACCACAAATTGCTGGCGGAGATTCTCGCCAATCTAGGTCAGTCGGATCAGGTCGTTCGATGCCTAAATCGGGCGACACTGCTTGATTCGACCGACGCGACCAGCTTTCGCGCCCGCGGCGATGCTCAGATCGCGCTCAAGAACTGGCTCGACGCCGTTAATGATTACACGCGCGCGATGGAGTTGGATCCGACTCAGGTAGACCTGCTGTTGTGTCGGGCAAACGCTTATGCGCGAGCCGACAAACCGAAATCTGCGATCATGGATTATGAAATGATACTCACTCGCAACCCGCTGCTGGCCAAAGCTTGGTCTGGTCGCGCGGGCTGCTTAGCAATGATCGAGGAACACGAATACGCGTTGATTTGGTTGACCAAGGCGTTCCATCGGTTCTCCAAACCACGCGATCTCAGCGAGTTATTGTTTGCTCGCGGGAAAATTTTCTATCGCGCCGGTCGATTCTCTCACGCCATCATTGATTTCACGGCCGTGGCGCGACTAATGAAGAACGACGACAAATTTGTCGGGGCTGCCAAATACGCGCGCGGAATTGCCCGAGTGCAGGTGGAACAACTTGAATTGGCATACAAGGACTTCAAAACGGTTCTCAATCTCGATCCGAGCAATGTTCCCGCACAAGTCGCGATTAGCTGGTTGAAAAATCCCGGGCGCGAGTTACCACCGTTTTTGGAGAAACCAAAAGCGAAGAAAAAGCCCGTCCGTCCTCCGGTGGTCCGGGCGCCAGTTGCGATGACGACCTCCAACAAAGACTGGAGAGTTGAGAAACCGTTTAACTGTTGGGTCTTGCGGACGTTGGACAAGACCGAGTACGGTCCCGTGAAACGGGACATTCTCAATCGCTGGATTGAGGAGGGACGGATTGATTTCGGAATGCGTCTGCTGCGGGCTGATTGGCCAAAGTGGAAGAGGGTGGAACGCATCTTTGATGAACTTCGTCCCAGTGGCGCCTCCAGTGAAGAAGTTAGCGCCGACATGTATCCGGAGCTGGAGGTTTCCTTGCGGAAGCCGCCGTTATCACCAAGCTAGTATTCGCTTCATTTGGTTGGTAGCCTAAGCGGATCTGATAGCGGGAACAAACTGAAGTAAGTTACATCTGGATCACCAAGGGCTAGGATGAAAGAAGATAGGCTGTCGATGATGTTCGTTGCCGATATCGAAGCGCCGGCTCCTGAATCGGTCTCCAACAGTTTCGAAAAATACGCTCATTTTCGAGACCTCAACACCGGTGGCAAAGCGGTTTTGACTCTCTGCCGCGATACGAATCTTGGACGGGACGTCGTCCTGAAACGGTTGCGGCCAGAATTTCGTGATGACAAGGTCGAATTGCGACGCTTATTGCGCGAGGCGAAGATCACGGCACAATTACAGCATCCCGCGACTGTGCCGCTCTACGAGCTGGGCATTGATGATCAAGGTGATTTCTACTTTGCGATGAAAAACATCGTTGGGCATACCCTTTTCGAGATTATCTGTGCGCTGGCGCGGCGGGAGAAAGATGCCGAATCGCATTTCTCACTCAATCGACTGTTGGCGATTTTTACCCAAGTCGGAGAGGCAATTCACTACGCTCACGTGCGAGGAATTATTCATCGTGACATTAAACCGGAAAACGTAATCGTTGGGATGTTTGGCGAAGTGAACTTGATCGATTGGGGGGCAGCAAAAGTCTGGGGGATGCCGTACGACGACGGCGACGAAGACCGTGCGCACTTGCGAGGCGGAACGCCGCTATACATGTCGCCGGAACAAGTTCTGGGGAACCGCAACGTGGATGAGCGCTCAGACATTTTTAGCATGGGCGTCGTTTTGTATGAAATGTTGGCTCAGCGTGAACCGTTTCGCGGAAGTAAGGTGCGCGACACGTTTGACAACATCGTCAACGAAGAACCGGTACCTCCAAGTGAAGCCGCGCCGCATCGGATGATTCCAGCTGCTATCGAGAGGATTTGTCTCAAGGCGATGCAGAAACTGCCCGCTGATCGGTACCAGTCGATGCAAGCGATGCTTGATGATATCGAGAAATTCCTCAGCGACGCGCTGCAACGTGGCTCGTGTTAGTTCAGAAGTGTGCCCAATGTTTGCCAATATTCTTTCACAATGAACGAATAGAGGTTGTTGGTGTTCAGGGGGTGACAAAAAATGAGGACTTCAATAATGACATTTCTCCTTAAGCTATTTGCTGTGACAGATTCGGAAAACGACGATATTGATCGGCTCGAATTAAAGATCAATTTTCTGATCCTGATTTCTGCTATTCAGGCGATCGTTCTGACGTTTTGGATTCTTGGCACGATGTTGTTGCCGTCGTCAGGCACCATCGTGATTGCATTGCTGGCAGTCGGCGGTTTCCTTTTCTTGTTTCGAAAACGCATTCCTGCGTGGTCGGGAAGTATTTTTCGCATGATTGTTAACCGGCTCAGCGGCGAGAAAAATCAGAGCCGTGACGCCAGTATTAA
>CAZDBE010000034.1:26270-27568 GCA_964503675.1 uncultured Pirellulaceae bacterium
GGAACCGGCGAAGCGATTGCCCAATTTAATAACCAACAGGAGTCCGTTGCCGGTGGAGTCGCAGGTGCGATCATTGGCGGCATCGTTGGGCATCAGAATGATGAGACAGCAGAGGGTGTTGCTATCGGAGGCGTCGTCGGCGCGATCACCGGTAACTTGCTGGGCAAAGCAAAGGATCGTCAGGAGTTGGAGCAGTACCAATACCAGCAGGCGGTCGCTCAGCGGCAACAGTTCGAGCGCCAACAGATTCAGCAAGCCCAACAGCAGCAGTTTCAACGCGCGATCTCAATTGACGATGCCATTTCGCTTTCCCGAAGCGGAGTGGGCCCGCAGTTGATTCTCAATCAGATTCAGGCCAACGGCGTTCAGCAGGAAATTGGCGTATCCGAGATCATCTTACTGTCTCAAAATGGAGTCAATGAGCGCGTGATCGATGCGATGCAAAAGGCCAGCGTCGGAGGTCCAGCACCTGTCGTTTTGAAAGAGAGCCCTGTGCTTGTGGATCGGGGCCCAGTTGTAGTTGATCGCCCGGTCGTAGTCGCTCCACGTCCGGTGGTCGTGACAAGACCTGCGATTACTTTTCAGTCTTCTGGCTACGGAAGACCCAGCCACCACTATCACCGTCCGCGGCCTCCACATCACGCGCGGGGAATTAACTACGGTGCTACGATTCGAATCCGCTAACCGTTAGGCTTAATCCTATCCCGCAGAACATCTGAATTGCATAAGGATGTTACGACTATCTACCTCGTTCCTAGCCTCTGCCTAGGAACGCCATGCTCAAGCTGCTCTGCCGCAACTGGAAGGTGGAGCCTTCAGCGCACGTTGCTCCCGGGTGGAGCCGGTACTGCCCAGAAACAAGGAAATGCTACTTCCGGGATGAGCGGCCGCTTTTTTTAAGCTGCGGCGCGACCGCCCGGATAACCCATCGTTTAGACACGAAGTACGCTCAACACGTCATTCGTTGCCGTTTCCCGACCTCGAACCACCGATACAGACGCCCCAAAACTCCAGTTTTTTCGGGCCCAACCCCGCTAATGCGACCTGAAGGGGGTGCAGTCCCCGTAGACCGAAATCTGGAAAAGTTGCTTCTTTACGAAATCGGTTCTATTTACGAGAATTAAACCAGACGGGTGGATTCGAGTTCCCGATGGGGGCGCCGGGGAGAATAAATTCCGATGACAGTTTTGGGTCGGAGGACTTTCTCACGTTTCGCGTCGCGGTTCTAGCAACGCCAATTTGGCGGGCGATCAAACGCAGGCAGTGGCAGTGACTTTACGTTACTCTCAGACGTTCGA
>CAZDBE010000035.1:0-27317 GCA_964503675.1 uncultured Pirellulaceae bacterium
GAGATCGCGATCGCGGAGGAGACCGTGGTGGTCGCGGCCGATCTGGCGGCGGCGGTGGCGGCGGTGGCGGCGGTGGTGGCGGCGGCGGTGGCGGAGGCGGCGGCGTCTTTAACATTCCTCCAGGCAAAGTTGGCAAAGTCGGAATCTAAACAGTTTGCCTCGAACATGGAAAGAAAGAACCTAAGTCTCACATTGATTACGTCATCCAACCTTTGGAAGCGCTTAACAGCGACCCCAAGATTAAGGAAATGATCCGAATGCTCGCAGAAGACGAAGTGTCTCAGAACGTAGCTCAAGCTGCTGCATGGAATGTCACTGACAATCTCAGCTGGAAAGAACTCTCTGCCAAGAATCGCGTAGAGAGCAACATGGGCGGACGTACTGAGCGTTACTTCAATCGCAACGAGCTACTCATCGCTCAACAGGCCGTTGCCGTTTCAATCGAACGCGTCAATGAAAACGCTGCTGAAACGAAGAATTCAGAGAATCCGAGCGAATCGGACTCTTACCCTTATACTGAGTAAGTGAAGCGATTCAGCTTGATCGCTGCGACCTAATCGAAGAAATAATAATGCCGGCTATTCGCCGGCATTTTTTTTGCGCTGCCTGCGGCGGATACAGAATCCCGTTTTCGCATTGTGAAAACGCAGTTGGAACCGACGTGTCCTCAAACACGGATTTTCAATAGAATTCCGGTTTTCTGGCGGCTTGGCCAACGCTGATCCGTCCGTCTTGCGTCTTCAAACAACCAGTCGCGTTATCCAATGTCACCAGCACGCCGCTCTTGTACCTATACCATTGCAAATGGCCTCATGTTGGAGGCCAGAGAAACAATTATCCGAATGCTGCTTTTGGCTGCGGCAAGCCTGTCATGTCTTGGCTCGGCCGATGATTCGCAAGCGCAGCAATCTTCTTTCAATACACCACAAGATTCCAGCCCGTTCCGCCCTGTCTCCAGTCCTCTCAGACCGTCGCCGGCCCCTCGATTCCAAGAATCGGACGGTCAACGTTTGCAGGAAAAACCCGAGGCGGTTGAATCGGCAACGGCCGAAGCAGTCCCCGGTCGTGGCAGCGCACTTGAGGATGTCGAACAAAGTTTAAAGATCCTTGAAGACTACGCTGAACGAACGCCAGATGCGTCCGAAGAGATTAAGAACTTGGTTGAAGGAGCCAAGCTCCAATTGAACAAAGCGCGAGAAGAAATCGCAGCTGCCGCGGCCTTCGATGAACAGGCTCGTACGGCGCCAGCACAGATCACGTCGCTAGAACAAAAACTGGCCAACGAAGATTTTGAAGTGGATCTTACGTTCAACGAACAGACCCCAATTGCCAAACTGCCACCGCTTGATCAACTGCAAACAGATCTTGTCACCAAGCAGGACGCTTTCCAACAAGCGCTCAAGCCAGTGGAGAACCTTACGGCCGCCGAACTACGGCAAAGAATTTCCAGTATCAAAACTAAGGCAACTGGAATCGCTGCGAAGCTTGAAGAGGTAGAACGCCAAATACAAACCGCCCCGCTTTCCGAAGATGAACAGTTCATACAGGCGCGCCGGTGGAGTCTGGAAGCCGAGCGATTGAAACTCAACGCATCCCTTCGATTGGGAAATTCGGAAATCCGGTTCCGCGAAGCGACGTCGAATCTTCCTGAACTACAAAATGAGGTTGCTCAAAAACAGGCGGCGAAACTGGAAAAGGAAATCAGCATTACTGAGGACGCGATTAGTCGAATTCGTTCACAAGAGATTGAAAATCTAGAAATTCAATCTGTCAACACGCAAAGGAAGGTCTCTCCACCACTGCAAGCGATCGCTCAGAGTAATACCGCTCTGACCCGAGAGCTTTCCAATATCGCGAACGAAATTAAGGCGCTCGATAACGCCCAAGACGCTATAAAAAAAGATACTCTACGCGTCAAACGGGAGGAAGGCACGACCAAGGAACGCATCAAAGTGGTTGGATTGAGCGACAGTTTTGGTCAGATGCTACAACGCGACCGGGCGGGCCTAGCAGACACACAGTCGCGACACGTGCCAATCAACCAACGTAACCAACAAATCGCTGAATCACAGATCGCGATTTTCCGCTGGGAGGACGAACTGGCAAAACTGTCAGACATTCCTGAGGCTACTTCAGCGACGGTTGAACTGTTGGTCGCTCAGGCGGGGGAAACCTCCGATCCCAAATCCAACCAGCAGTTGGAAGATGAGACGGGCGAATTATTGAAGCTGCGAAAGGATATTCTGACACGCCTCAAACAACTCGAAAAACAAAAAAATTCAAAACTTGTCGCGCTGGAGACAGAGCAAGAACAGTTGAGAGTTGCCTGCGAGAGCTACGCTTCCTTAATCGATGAGAATATTCTCTGGGTGCGTAGTGTACCTATAGTGAGTCTCGCCGACGCTCAGGCAATCTCCAGCGTCGCTGGTAATCTCGTAAATCCCAAACGCTGGAGTGGTGTCTGGAACGCAATCGAGGCCAGTTTTCGCAATCGTTTTTTGCTGTCGACGCTAATGACTCTTGTCGCAGTCGCTATGTTTCTATTTCGAGGAAGTGTTATCGAGTCGACGCGATTGGACGGTGAGAAAGCAATCAAACGCAGTTGTCGCGATATTGGCATAACGTTGACAACTTACTTGCGAACGGCGGCACTCGCGATCACCGTTCTGTCGCCGCTGGTGTTGCTGGGCTGGCTGTTGACCAACAATTTTGAAGCGACACGTTTTGCGGTTTCACTAGGGAAGGCTTGCTATTGGACGTTTTTCATCGGTATGCCGTTCGAGTTTCTCCGTCAAACATGTCGACTGGATGGGCTGGCACATTCTCATTTCGCTTGGACAGAACGAACACGAAGCGTTCTCTGGAACAACCTTACGTGGTTCATGCCAATTGGCCTGCCTTTGATCGCACTACTGACGTGGTTGCCGATGGTCGGAAGCGACTACAGACCTGCCGCTGAAAATGACGCCAACGCAACCGCGGTAGCTCTGCTAGAAACACCAACATCATTGGATTTTTCTGTCGCCGGCACGGGCGGCGAAGATTCACCCATCTCCACTCTGTCTTCTTCGTTTGAGTTCTCCGGCAGCAATGCTTGGAATCGACTGGGACGTATTGTTCTACTGGTGCTTTTGCTGGTCAGCCTAGTCTTTACTTTCAGGACGCTGCATCCCAAACACGGCGTCCTAATTGACTCCAGCAGCACAGTATTCTCGCAAACCGTCTGGCTCCGAATCGGATATGTCTTGTTCATCAGCGCGATCGTAATTCCGCTGGTGCTGATACTGATGGCAATCGTTGGCTACTATTTTTCAGCAATACAAATCGGCAAAAGCCTGTTGACAACAATCGCGCTGGCAATCGGTGTTGCTGTAGTCTACTCCGGCGCAATGAGGTTCCTCCTAGTAAGACGGCGGCATCTGAGATACGAACAGTTGGTCCACCAAAGAAACCAAGCAAAACTGGCACTCGAGAAGCAAGGTGGCCTAGACGCCGGCGGTACCCCTGCGGAGATGATCGACATCGAACTCCAGAACGATCCAGGACTGGATATCACCGATGTTTCGCGTCAGGCACGAGAGCTGACCAACGTCATTTTCCTGATGGTTTCAGCAGTAATCTTGTGGGGTATTTGGCAGTACCTATTGCCAGCCTCAAAGATTATGGATGAATGGGAACTCTGGAAGATCAGCCTCGGTGGAAAAATCGAATCGGTTACCCTGCGTGATGTACTCTTCTCTGCAATGATGTTCCTTGTGACATACTTCGGCGTTCGTAACATTCCCGGGATGTTGGAACTGATTCTTCTTCAAAAACTACCGCTTGATGCTGGAGCACGATACGCAGTAACGACCATTTTCAGGTACATATTGCTGGTTGTCGGATGCATCCTAGCGTTGGGCTACCTGAAGATCCCATGGTCCAACTACAGCTGGCTGGTCGCCGCGATCTCAGTCGGACTTGGTTTTGGCCTGCAAGAAATTGTCGCAAACTTCGTCTCTGGTTTGATTCTATTGCTGGAGCGTCCGGTGCGCGTCGGTGACGTCGTCACCATTGATGGCACGACAGGCGTGGTCTCCCGAATTCAGATGCGTGCGACGACGGTGACCAACTGGGACAATCAAGAGCTGGTGGTTCCAAACAAGGATTTGATTTCCGGAAAACTGCTTAACTGGACGCTTTCTAGCGTCGTCAACCGAATCTCTCTCAAATTTGGGGTCGCCTACGGAACCGACCCGGAGTTGGTCCAGAAAATAGTCCTTGATGCTATTTCCTCGAGCCGCGCGTTGCTGAAGGAACCACCACCAGCGGTGACATTCGAAGAATTTGGAGATAGCAGTTTGAATTTCACATTGCGCTGTTGCGTTTCGACAATCGAGCGCCGTTGGATTATCGTCCACAATTTAAACGTTGCTATCAATCGAGCCTTGGCCGCGGAAAATATTTCTATTCCGTTTCCGCAACGCGACGTGCACCTTATTCCTCCTGAGTCGGACAACCAAACAGACGTTTAAGCAATGGAGAAAACTTTGGATGATTTCTCCAATAGCCAAGTTATCGATTGCACTTTCGATGTCCGGCAACTTAAATAGGCTCGACGGAGATGGATTGAGACAATGTTTTGATGGAGCAAAAATCGTGTGGGAAACATCACAGGGAATCCGAACCCTTTGCGGCGCTGAAGCCTATTTGGTCAGGGAACTGATTCACTATCTTCACGACCAAATTCTGGTGGGTATTGAGATTGGAGAACCTCACTTTTCCAATGTTTCGGTGTTCGATTCTTTGCAACCGACGCAACAACTAGCGATGCTCCATACTGTTGCCCGGGGACTACTGGATTCCAGCGCGGCCCCCCCAAAACTCACTGCAACTTGCGAGGGTACGATCTACGCGATCTTTCGCGAACTCGAAACGCTGATCGAAGCCGAGCTTGATTTCGAACAACAGCTCACCGTATCCGATCACCGTCTGCGTTCACTCGCCAGAGACGCTTGGATTGGAGGCTGCCAACAATCCTGTGAAGACACTGTCTTGAGTAATGCTGAATTGGCCGGGTACGACATCCCCGATCTCAATTGTACTGACATGGAGCAGTGGGCGGATTTCATAGAGTCGATTGCCGATCACATTCTCTGGGACCGAGATTTCGAGTTCGAAAAACTCGTTGGCGATGCGGCGCCGGATCAGGCAGAAGTGATCAAGCAGCGACTGGGGATTAACGACGACTATTTTTCAACAATCGCCAGCGACGTCCGAGAAATCGATGTCGAACGAATGAGCGCACAAATCCGTCTTCTGACGCCCGCGACTGAATTTGCCAGCCCATACGGCCTGCCTGAGGCCAAGCGTAATATAGCCTGATAATGCCCCGCCACGCCGCAACGGTCTTTTGTCAGCCGATTCGATTTTCGTCTTCCCGTCGTCCCCGGATTTTTTTGTTATCCGACGCGAGGTCGACCATCTCCGCCAATTTTTCTGGACTCGACAACGACATTCTCCAATAATCTCGCGCCTTGGAGACGGCCTGCCCCAGCACACTATGCTCAGGGTACTGCCCAGAAGAGTCTAGCTCTCCCGCTTCGACGCCCGTCATCAATTCGACGGCTTGTTCAATTCGCTCGACGGGCCATACGCTGAAATTACCTTGCATACACTGCTCGACAACGTCTTCTCTGAGCATCAAGTCTCCCGCATTAGATTTAGGAATGATGACACCTTGATTTCCTGTCAGCCCAAAGTGGTTGCAGGCATCAAAGAACCCCTCGATTTTTTCATTCACACCACCGATGGCCTCAACGTTGCCGTGCTGATCGATTGCGCCAGTCATGGCCTTATTTTGTCCGATGGGAGTATTGGTCAGTGCGCTTAACAAACAAACCATCTCCGCCCCCGAAGCTGAATCTCCGTCGATCCCGCCGTAGCTTTGCTCAAACGCAATCGAGGCACTGAACGCCAGAGGGTGCTCCGGCACTAGCAAATGACGCAACAAACCACCGAGAATCTGGAAGCCTTTCGTGTGAATCGCGCCGGACATACTTGCCTGCCCCTCGATATTGATCAGTCCTGCCGTACCAGGACTGATGGTGGTAGTGATGCGGGCAGGAAACCCATAAGTCAACGGTCCAGAACGCATCACTGCCAACCCGTTGATCTGCCCAATTTGTTCACCCGACGTTTTGACAATAAGCGTGCCGCGTTCCACCATCTCTTGAAATTTTCTTGATGGTAGGCTGGCACGACTTTTGTTTCGTTTAACCGCTTGCTTTACATGTTCAGCTTGGACGATTTCCCCACCCGCTAGGAAAGCCGCTTCCCGTGCAATGTCAGCGATTCGACCAAGTCGCGCCGTCAATTTGTCGGGACGGGCAACGATGCGGGCACCATGTTCGACCAAAGCGCCGACGGCTTCAAAATGAAACGCAGGCAATGACTCATCCTTGCACAACTGGGCCAACACACTGGCATACTGCTTGATGCCATGCTCGTCACGAGGCATTTCACTATCGAAATCCGCCAGCACTTTGAACAGTTCGCGGAAGTCCGGATCGGCCGAATCCAAGTGGTACCATGTGGGAGCGTCACCAATCAAAATGACCCTGACGTCGATCTTGATGGGCTCAGGCTGGGTGACCACCTGTTGCCGCATCCAACCCATTTCCGGCGGAACAATCTCCAGTAATCCGGTTCGCAGTGTTCGCATTAACGACTTATAAGCACCGGGTTCGGACAGCAAATCATTGACATCCAGAATCAAATAGCCTTGATCGGCCAATAACAATGCACCAGCTCGAACGCCTCTGAAATCGGACATCGCTCCTTCAGGTCCCACTTCCGGTTCAACGGTTCCCAGCAAATTTATCAAATTCGGCGTGCACTCTTCAATGACAGGTCGCTTCTCGAGATCAGTATGTGTAACAAGAATGTTGACGCCATAAAGCTCTTTGAAATCAGGCCGACTATCAGAATCCGACTGCAACTGGTTTTCCGTCAGATCTTTGATGATCTGCTCGATGTGGGTTTTGATTACCGGATCATCGAATGTCTCCAATACGGGATCGGTAAAACTGGCCAGAAGCGTTTTTGCGGCAACCTGCACAACTTCCTTCATCTCATCGCCCGCTTCTCGGACGATATCATTAATGCTTCTTGAGGTCTCTTGCAGCTCTTTCTGAAACGGAGGTAGTTTCTCCTCGTAGTCATCGAACTGTTGCTGATCGGCTTTTTCTTGGGCAATAAGAACCTTCAATTGATCTGGAGGCACGGGCTGACCGTCAACCACCGGAAGAATCATGCTCTGAGCAAAACTACCTTGGTTCGGGGTGACCAAAGCCATCTTTGATCCCTGAAGCTTGTCTTCTAGCGGACGTGTCAAATCGCGAATGGTCTCTTGTACGCGCTGCTGTATCGCCTGCCGCTGCGATAGCCAAGGCTCTGCATCGAGTGCCTTACCTAGCCCGTCATTAACGTACTCGCCAAGATCCAGCATCTGTTGGCGAAATTTCGGCGCCATTCCCGCAGTGAGGCGAATCAGTCTTGGTCGGTCATGGCGGTCAAAGTTAAAGACGTAACAGTAATCCGAAAGGCTGTCTGCTGCAGGAGCCAGTTTTTTGATCAGCTGGCGAACCATCCGGATACGACCGGTGCCACGCTGGCCTCGGACAAAGACGTTTTGCCCAGGTGAGAGACAGCGAATTCCAAATTCCAAGGCCTCTTGAGCAGTGGTTTGCCCTAATACATCTCCGGCCGGATCAAGCTCAGCTGTAGTCTGAAAATCTAGAAGCGCCGTGTCGCATTCCCATCGCAGATCTTCTGATTTTGCCACTCTTAGGCTGTTCTCAAGGTCACTCATTGTCAGCTATTTCCACTGTTTGTGCTGTTAGGTTGTGCTTTCGACCACACTTTTAAGAGCCGTCCCATCGGAGGGTGACGGTAATAACGATTCTAACACGTAGGCAAAAACAAAAAGAGGCCCGGCTTGGATTAAATCCGCTCCTCGTAACGAATGCTGACATAAGTTTCTGAAGTCACGTTGCATTCCAGTTTGACAACATACATCAATTCTCAGAATCTACTCCATGAATATCAGACGTAAACGAGTTCACGCTCGCAACAAAAATCTAGGCATCGTCGCGGTAGAAGCTGCGATCTGCATCACCGCGATGGTCCCAATCTTTTTTGGAACACTCGAGGTTTGTTCAGGCTACTACCTGCAAGAGTCTATGACAATTGCAGCATACGAAGGTGCACGTACCGCTGCTCGGCAAGACGCGACTCCCGAAGGTGTTCGTCAGTACGTCAGAGACATCTTGGAAGATCGAGGGGTCGATATTGGCGATGGGAACATCACAATCACCCCTTCAACGTTTGGTAACCAGCGAGCTCTAGATCCTGTCACCGTCAGGGTGACAGCCCCAACAGCTGCGAACTCAATGTTTGTGTTGCGAGACATAGCCAACCGAACTCTTGTTGCCGAGGTTACATTTGCCTTTGAAGTTGGGCTACCACCTCTGGACCTAAATACACCTTAAGCCTGAACAACCAATTCAGCAGATCGCTCTCCGCCACTTTCTAGATCACCAAATCTATCCGATTAACAAACTGACACCAAGCCATATCCCCATGAATCGTTCATCATCTACCCGCCGACGTCTGATCCGAAAAGAAGGAACAACGACCGTCGAAATGGCACTCGTATTGCCAATTTTTTTAATGTTCGTATTTGGGTGCATGGAGTTTTCCCGAATCAGCATGATTCGATCTCGGACCGCCAACGCCGCTTACGAGGGTGCAAGGTTTGCCATGGTACAGGGCAGTTCAGTTGCAGACGCTCAGCAGGCTGTCACTGACAGCCTCGCCATCACCGGTATTCAAGGATCTACCACAACTGTGCGATACCAAGACGAAGCCGAAGCGGCAGTTCCCCCAGGTCAGGCAACAAGAATTAATGTTCAAGTCGATGTCCCGTACTCACAAAATGGATTTCTTCTGCCTTATCTTCCTCAATCGATCTACAACGCAACACTGACCTCACAAGTCACACTGCGCACCAACGTTCACGTAACAGACTAGTCCTTGCTCCCCGCGGGCTGACGAAACTCAAATAAACAAGAACACAAGAAACTTATCCGGAGCAAGAAACATGCAAACCTCACATCGCTATAAAACACCTAATCGTGACGGAGCCATTGTTCCGCTATTTGCGATACTGTTGCCAATCCTCTTGGTTCTGGCCGCGTTCTCCGTCAATCTCGCTCGAATGCAACTGACGACAACCGAACTTCGAATCGCGACAGACGTTACTTCGCATGCAGGCGGACGAGCTTTAAACGTGTACCAGAACATGAACAATCCTACCGCCGACAAGGTGATCGACAAACTGCAAGATACTGTCGAGCGATTTTACGTTATGAACACTGTGGCCGGTCAAACTCTGACACCTCCGAGTGACGCGTCGAGCTATATCCAATTCTACAATTTGGGTACCCGAACGGATCGACTAGAGGACTCCTTTTACGGCCAAAACGTCGTCTCTCACGCAGACGCTCGAGGCGGCAACCCATTCAATGGAGTTGGAGTTCAGGCGAACGTAGACACCGACTTCGCATTCGATTTCAAGTTTGGCGGCGGATCGTTGGGGAATTTCTCCCCTTCAAGAAACTCGATCACCAAACAAGTCGAACGTGATCTTGCTATCGTGATCGATAAGTCAGGATCGATGCTGACCTACAAAGACAGCGACAAAATGAGAACAGTTCTCAACGACATGTACAACCAAGGTTATCTCAACTACACCGAGTTCAGGATCGCGGCTGGCTACCAAAAGAGCTACACCACTAGCTCAGGTCGCCCGTATTTCTCTGATCGTGGTTTTGACAGCGTGTACTACCCACGGTTTAAATACTCTCCAAATCATTACCAACGGATCAACAACCAATGGGTATGGACTAGTGATTTGGACATTATCAGCGAACTGGAACAGTTCAACTTGGACAATCCAGGGGATAGCCGTGACATTCCAGCGATGATCGACTACGCAAAGAGTTGGGAAGGAGTAAGCCCCTACAACGGAAACCGCAAGTCAAGCTTCAAAACAGACACTTGGCTTAACTCGGGGCTGTTCAACGACCATGCCCCGGTAGAAAGTCGATGGGATTATCTGTACCGTGGAATTCAAGACTTTGTTGATGTTCTTGAAGCCACCCCTGCAGAAGAAAAGATCTCATTGGTTGTTTTCGACAGCGTGGCTACAGCACCAGTCGCGCTCACCTTGAACTATCAGGCAGTTTTAAATGAAGTCGAATCCATCATCCCAGTGAACGGAACCAACATCAGCGATGGTATGCGAGAAGGACTCGAACGCGTTCTTGAAGAAGATGCCTCGAGACCCTTCACCGAGAAGATCATCGTTGTCATGACTGATGGTCAAAATAACAATGGTGACCAAGTCGTTATCGATGAAGCCCAAGCAGTGAAGAGCGAGAATCCTGAGATCACTATTCACACCCTTACCTTTGGTGAAGGAACCGGCCTGCAGCCCAACCCAAACTACCCAGGAGCTGGTGAGTCACAGTGGGATGGTGTGATGGTCGACGTCGCCCAAGTTGGCGGCGGAGAGCATTTTCACGCCGAAGAGGCTGACGAGCTTCAGCAGAAACTCAAGGAAATCGCCAACATTCTTCCAACGATCTTTACCTACTAGTTGTAGATGAATCTAGGACAGAAGAACGAGACGCAAAGAGACGTGAACAAGACATGTTCACGGCTCTTTTTTTGTTCTGAAATTTTGTATGATTCTATTGAGCGTGCATCTTACCACGACGGTCATCCGGCTGAACCAATTGGCTCTTCAAATAATCCGCGTTCATCCGACCAATAAACGCAATGCTGATCCCCTTGGGACACTGCGCTTCACACTCAGCATAGTTCCGGCACGAACCAAAGCCTTCTTCCTCCATCTGATTGACCATCGATTCAACACGATCGAAGCGTTCGGTCTGGCCCTGAGGCATCAACCCGAGATGCGAGACCTTAGCCGACGTGAACAACATCGCACTCCCGTTCGGACAAGCCGCCACGCAGGCGCCGCAGCCAATGCAGCTTGCCGCGTCGAGAGCCGCTTCCTGAACAATCGGTTCAATTGGGATCGAATTAGGCTCAGGCTTTGGGCCTGAGTGGTTGCTGATGTACCCGCCGGCTTGGATGATTCGATCGAATGCTGACCGGTCCACCACGAGGTCGCGTACAACTGGAAATGCAGCCGCCCGAAATGGCTCGACAAAAATTTCAGCCCCGTCGTTGAACGACCGCATGTACAGCTGACAAGTGGTCGTCTCGCTTCGAGGACCATGCGCCTCGCCATTGACCACCATCGAACAGCTTCCACAGACGCCCTCGCGGCAATCGTGATCAAACGCAACCGGTTCGACACCCTCGACGGTAAGTTTCTCGTTGAGGCTATCGAGCATTTCCAGAAACGACATATCTGGAGTCAGCCCATCAAGATCGTGAGACTCCATTTGTCCTTTGTCATCGGCCGATTTCTGCCGCCATACGTGAATCTTGATTCTCATGATTTGTAGTTCCTTGTCGCTAGCGGGAATGCCTCGAAAGTAAGCGCTTCCTTATTCAGTTCTGGCTTTTGGCCATCGCCCTTGTGTTCAAATACCGAAACGA
Source organism: uncultured Pirellulaceae bacterium (assembly GCA_964503675.1). Lineage (GTDB taxonomy): Bacteria > Planctomycetota > Planctomycetia > Pirellulales > Pirellulaceae > Mariniblastus. The sequence continues at coordinate 11,677 of CAZDBE010000035.1, forward strand.
ATGCGAAGTCTTCGTCATTTCGTTTCGCCTCATTCTCTTCGGTCTGGTACTCCTCCCGCAGGTGGCAACCACACGATTCCTCACGAGCTAAAGCGTCTTGGCACATCAGTTCACCAAAGTCAATGAAATCGCCAACTCGGCCCGCATGTTCCAAGGATTGGTTCAAATGATCTGTACCTCCTGCAAGCTTTAAATTACTCCAAAACTCTTCCCGAAGTTTTGGGATCTTCTCCAACCCTTCCTCCAGCGATTGTTTCGAACGAGAGATACCACAGTGTTCCCACATGATCTTGCCCAACTCTCGATGAAACGACTGGCTGGATCGTTCGCCATTAATCGAAAGTAACTTGGCCGATTGATCGCGCACTTCCGCCTCAACTTTCTCAAACTCTTCGTGTTCGGTACCAACTTCGCCGGGATCAATTCGAGACAGATAATCACCGATGGTGACGGGCACAATAAAGTAACCGTCCGCCAAGCATTGCATCAGTGAACTGGCACCCAGTCGATTGGCTCCATGGTCGGCAAAATTCGACTCGCCGGCGGCATACAAACCGGGGATCGAAGTCATGAGGTTGTAGTCGACCCAAAGACCACCCATCGTGTAATGAACGGCCGGATAAATCCGCATCGGAGTTTCAACGGGGTCGTCGTCGGTGATCCGCTGGTACATTTCAAAGAGATTCGAATACTTTGCCTTGACAGCGTCGGCACCCTTTTCTTTGATCGCAGCGGCGAAGTCTAGGTATACACCATATCCGGTTGGCCCCACGCCCAAGCCTTGATCGCAAACATCTTTCGCATTTCGTGCCGCAACATCGCGTGGGACGAGGTTACCAAATCGAGGGTAACGTTCCTCCAGATAGTAAAAACGCTCTGATTCCGGGATGTCCACAGGAGCACGTTTGTCTCCTTCCTTTCGTGGCACCCAGATGCGGCCATCGTTCCGCAACGACTCACTCATCAAGGTCAGCTTTGACTGATAATCTCCCGAGGCGGGAATCGATGTCGGATGGATTTGCGTGTAGCAAGGGTTAGCGAACCCAGCTCCTCTTTTGTAAGCCCGCATCAAAGACGAAACGTTGCTGCCTTTCGCGTTCGTCGACAAGTAAAACACGTTGCCGTAGCCGCCGGTGGCTAATACAACGGCGTCCGCGGAGTGACGCCTAAGTTCTCCAGTGATCAGATCGCGTGTGATCAAGCCACGAATTTTCCCATCGACAACGATGAAGTCCATGACCTCAGTACGTGTGTGCATTTTGATGCGTTTGGCAGCGATCTGTTCTTGCATCGCTGAATAAGCACCCAACAACAACTGTTGGCCCGTTTCACCTCGACAATAAAAAGTGCGCTCGACAAGCACACCACCGAACGAGCGATTGGCAAGCTTTCCTCCGTATTCACGTGCAAAGGGCACGCCTTGGGCCACGCACTGATCAATGATGGCAGTACTTAATTCGGCTAAGCGATAGACGTTTTGCTCACGAGCGCGAAAGTCGCCGCCCTTTTGTGTGTCGGTGAACAGGCGCCAAGTCGAATCACCATCGTTACGATAGTTTTTAGAAGCGTTAATGCCACCCTGAGCCGCGATGCTGTGAGCGCGTCGCGGCGAGTCTTGAAAGCAGAAACTTTCTACTTGGTATCCCATCGCCGCCATCGATGCGGCTGCCGATGCACCGGCCAATCCGGTGCCGACAACGAGTACTTTGTATTTGGGGCGATTATTGGGGCCGACCAATCGCAGTTGGTCTTTATGGTTTGTCCAAGCTTCTTCGATTGGTCCGCCGGGGAGTTTTGCGTCCAGGTTTAACATGTAAATCAGTCTCTGAATTTCAGAAAGTTTAAATGGATTCGATTGCGTCGATGTGCTTATCCAGCAAATCGCCTTTTTGGTTCAAGCAGTTCTATTTGTGCAACAAGTAACTCGGGTACTCGCCAAGATCAGGAAGTGCACCTGTCAAAAACGCCAACGGCACTGATGCGAATCCAACCGCAATACTGACCGATGCAACAATCGCAAAAGTTCGAAGAAATTTATTACGATCTGGATTGTCTAGGCCTAACGTTTGAAACAGACTCCACACCCCATGGTACATGTGAAAGGCCAGCATCCCCATTACAATGATGTAGCCTAGTGCAACGATGGGATTCTGAAACGAAGACCTGAGATTGTGATAAACCTTACCTTCTTGAAAATCTCCAATTACGATTACGCCAGCGGTGAAGTGCAATAGATGGAAAATGATAAACCCAAGCACGACTAAGCCTGACACCATCATGTACCGCGCCGCCCAACTGGCAGCCGCTTTTTTTGATTTAACATAGTCCACCGGGCGAGCCTCAGCACTCTTCATACTTAGCTGAACCACAACCATGATGTGCAAAACAACGCTAACCAACAGCACCATTCGGGCTCCCCAAAGTACAAAATACTTTGGCACCAATGGCTCACCCGCCACTCGCAAGAAATGGCCGTACTGATCAATGTGAGGGACATTGACGGCTTCTTCGGCGCCCTCGACCGCCATTTGATCAGCACCAGTGTAGGCCTTGAAATTGCCCGCAACGTGCCCGGCCAGAAATCCGAACAGAACTAGCCCCGTGACCGCAGCAATGAATTTTTTACCGATTGAACTGGCGTAGAACTTTGAGAATCGTGTCATTTTTTTGTACTGTGCGCTTCTTTGGATTGGTTGGCTATGCCTGCCGCTGGAACGACAACATCAATCTACTCGAACCGGCCACATTTTGCAGCAGGGATTGGTGGCAATACCGGTTTACTCACCGTTCATTTTTGAACAGCCAAAGGCTGGCCCAATGGTCGTTCCGCTTAGAATAGGGGGGATGGGACTGACCCACACACCGTACAATGGATCGATCGTCGACCAAATCGTGCAACAAATGCTCTCCACGAACCGAACGGTCGATTGTTTTGGGATGCAGAGAGTCAACCGCAAGCCGTTTCAGCTCGCAACACTGGGCTCAGTGGGCAATATGTCACATGAAGCGAGTGACGTTATTCTGGCATTCCGTTCGGGAGACCTAACAGAACGCAGTGCCGCAGGTCGGATGGGACCGCGCAGTTCACAACTCACCTTTTACGATTGGATGCGGGCAAAAACGAGAATCCGTCAAGTGGCTTTGCAGTAACCTAGATTGCATTGAGGATTAAAACAAACGAAGGGATATCCTCAAAATCTACGATCCCGTCTTGGTTGCAATCTGCTTCTTCGAGGTAGCCACCTGCTATCAGAATTGCAATAAAGGCAGGGATATCTGAAAAATCCACGACACCGTTCAGGTCACAATCGCCAAGCAGCAAGGGCACGACTAGATCGCCACGCCACGCCAACCCGTAATCACTTGCAAATCCGTTGTCATTGCTCACACGCAATTGGTAGATACCTGCAGTGAGGGCATCTTGAAAGACGTGTTCGACATTATCGACGTCGCTAAAGCTAAAATCTACCGTTGCCCCGGTCGAGTCCAACAGCTCAAGTGAAAGATTCGCCAGCTCCTCGACAGGAACAAATTGATTAGGATTTCCGTTGGTGTCGACGATGTTCTGGTTCCACGCCAGCACAACTGACAAATCCTCAAGCTGGGTACCGGCACTCACTTCAAACTCATAAAGCCGCTGTCCGTTGACTTCCAAACTACTTTCATAGTCCCAGCCGTAGAGACTCGGCAGCGACACTGGCGTCGTTGCTCCACCATTGGACTCGCCACCTTGTTGAATGTTGTAACTGTTGAGGATATTCAATTCGCCAGCGCCGTAGACTAAATCCAACGGTTGGGTATTAGTGCGAGACCAAGTTCCGGCAATATCGCCAGCACCCTTCGTTGCCCCGGCTAGAATTGTTGCGCGAATCACTTCAGATGTTGATGCGTCAGATCCATCTGCCGCATCTTGCAATATTGCGACCGCGCCAGCGACCACAGGCGTTGCACTGCTTGCGTTGGGCGCAGGGGCGACAATGTCAATGGCAACTCGACCGCTACCATAGGTAGTCGTCAAGCCGCTACTGTGTGTGCCTGCTGAAAGTCCGACCGCAATCACATTGTAAGCTGGTGCCCATCCCGGTGGAATACTTCCGCTGTTGCCGGTTCCCACGACCGTAGTCGTGTCCGTCTCATTGATGATATGGTCCAGTCGCTGCATCAAATCAGGCAATTGATCCATTGGGTCCGCTGTAAAAATGTAACTATGGCTAGATACCGTCGAACGATCAAACTCGGGCAAGTTTGGATCGCCACTACCATTGAACACATTGAAGTTGAGCCAGTCCACCGTAGGCGTGTTGTCATTGGGAGTCTCCATTGGCGCAGCAGCGTAAATATCAATACTCTGCGCTCCAGTTCCTAAGTCACGTGCAACGCCGTTACTGCCGAAGAAAAACCGAGCAGATATGAGAGCGTGTCCGCTAGTAATCTCAGACAAAACTGCCGTTGCAGGGGAACCAATTATGTCCATGGCATTATCGCTCAACTGTACATCATTCGGATTGGGAACATAACGATCTGCTCCAAAGTAGGCCTCGACAAGATGCCCTTTAATTCCGACTCCTTCAGTCAATCCCGGATTCTCGGTCCGAAGTTCCGTTAGACCGATGTCGTCACTCCCAGCTTCACTAAGTTGCGCTGCGGCAAGTTGAGACATCAAGAGCGCGGCCGTTAACATGGCAAAAGCCATCAACAGCAGCTCTTGGATGCGAATTAGAACTCCAGAAACGTAGTGAGACTGTTTCATCGCTTTCGATCCTGATGTTAGATTCGGTGTTGGAAAAGCACTGGCAAGAAAGGACCTGCGGGTGAGATTCGGGGAAGGCGCACCATTTTACGCGGCCAGTAGGCAAAGTCTATGTCTCGTTTAGGGTCCGCCCTTCCAAAAACCACCTGCTGGAAGGCTATTCGAATGCGAATCTCCTTGTTAGCTGAAGGAAAACCTGTGCCACCGTTAAAGCCAATCTGTTATTCCCTACTTTATCCTCATACACCTGCGAACCGGACACCGTTCTCCATGTCCATCTCGTATGACCAATCGTTCCAATCTTAGCCAAAGTAATCTTCCTGATTCTAGCGACACCGATACGCAGTCCGACACAGAACTGGCGATTGCCAAGCCGCTGCACCCTGAAGACATCGCTGTTGGCGACGATGTGGCCATACTATTTACGTCCTCCCAATTTCCGACTTTCAACTGGCATGGTTTCGACACCAGTATCCTTCCGATCGATCAACCGATCACGATCACCTATCTTCCTTACGATGATCAAGAAGCGCTAGTCGTCCAGCAAATCTGTCTTCCCTTTCTACTATGCAGAACGTTCGACGACCGGCATCGCTCTCTGGATGTCAGACAGGTCCAATTGGCTCGTCTGAACAAATCGTATGCCGCTGCAGATCGCAAGGCACGCAAGCACGACCAAAAAGCGGCCAGTTCTGAAAATGATAAGGGGTCGAAAAAGAAGAAACGCCGCAAGAAGAAACGGAAGTCCAAACGCAAGTAACGAAAGCGGCTGCCTTTGCCCGGAAAAGGTTGCGAATTACTAGTCGCTGTGATGAAGATCTAACTAACCATCACTACTCATCGGTGACACAACCTTCAGACGCCGATTTGACGTTCTTAATGTACTTGTACAGCGTGCCGCGTTTGACCTTGAAATCAGGTGCCGTCCATCTTTCACGACGCGCTGAGAGCTCTTCATCCGACAACGCCACGTCGAGCCGATTGGCGTCGGCGTTGATAGTGATTTTGTCACCGTTTTCTACCAACGCCAACGGGCCACCTTCTTGAGCCTCCGGGGTGATGTGTCCAACGATAAACCCGTGCGATCCGCCAGAGAATCGTCCGTCAGTCAATAACGCCACATCGTTGCCAAGGCCGGCCCCCATGATCGCCGATGTTGGAGTCAACATTTCAGGCATGCCCGGACCGCCCTTGGGACCCTCGTAACGGATTACCACCACTTCGCCTTTGCTGATCTTGTTATCAGCAAGCGCTTTGACCATCGCCTCTTCTGAATCAAACACGTTGGCAGTGCCGGTAAACTCTAAACCTTCCTTGCCAGTAATTTTGGCGACAGATCCTTCCGGCGACAGATTTCCATAAAGGACCTGCAAGTGACCCGATTTTTTAATCGGATCAGACAACGGACGAATGATCTCTTGACCTTCTTGCAGTTCCGGTACTTCTGCCAAATTCTCGGCTAGCGTTTTGCCCGTTACGGTCATGCAGTCACCGTTAATTAATCCCTCAGCCAACAGCAACTTCATTACCGCAGGCGTCCCTCCGACAGCATGCAGGTCTTCCTGGACAAACTTGCCGCTGGGCTTCATGTCGGCCAGCAATGGAACTCGATCGCTGACAGATTGCCAGTCATCCAACGTCAGTGGAACATCAACGCTTCGCGCCATTGCAATCAAGTGCAACACCGCATTGGTTGATCCGCCCAACGCCATCACCACGACCATCGCGTTTTCAAATGCGTCACGCGTCATGATATCGCGTGGTTTGATGTCCTTCTCCATCAGGTTCAACATCACCGCGCCTGCGCGATGACACTCGTCGATCTTGGCGGGGTCCTCCGCAGGAATCGATGCACTGTAAGGCAACGCCATTCCCAGTGCTTCAATCGCGCTGGCCATTGTATTAGCGGTATACATGCCGCCGCAGGCCCCCGCGCCCGGACATGAGTTTTTCACGATCTCACGACGCTGCTCATCGTCAATCTTTCCCGAAACGTATTCACCGTAGGACTGGAAGGCAGAAACCAAGTCCAATTTACAACCGTTCAGCTTTCCCGCACGTATGGTACCGCCGTAGACCATCAAACTGGGCCGATTCAAACGCCCCATCGCGATCAAGCAACCCGGCATGTTCTTGTCACAACCAGGAAGGGCGATGCATGCGTCATACCACTGACCGCCCATGATCGTTTCGATCGAATCAGCGATAATGTCCCGCGACTGTAGTGAGAAACTCATCCCGTCGGTGCCCATGGAAATTCCATCACTAACACCGATAGTATTGAACCGCATCCCGACTAATCCTGCATCGACGACACCTTTTTTAACCTCTGCCGACAACGTGTTCAGGTGCATATTGCAAGTGTTGCCCTCGTACCAAACACTTCCGATGCCGACCTGCGCCTTGTTCATGTCTTCAGATGTCATGCCCGTGCCGTACAACATGGCTTGGGATGCGCCCTGCACAGGAGGTTGTGTAATTGTCTTGCTGTACTTGTTCAATTCGCTGGCCATGAAGTCCTCGGATCGACTAAATCTAAATGGTTGATAGGTTATTTGTGTTCGCAGAAACGCTAAATAAAATCAGGGCAGGTTTGGATGAAAACCTGCCCTGATTCGAATTCTACTTTGGCGTTTCTTTAACGCCATGTGAATGCAAGTACTTAAGATGCAGAAGCAGCTGGAGCTGCATCGTCAGTCTTGGCTGCTGTTGCGTCGGCGACTTCGGTTTTCGCTTCAGATCCTTCGGCGCTCTCTGCCGCTGCTTCTTCGGTTACTTCACCACTGGCAGAAGCCGTCGGATCCTCACCGGTTGCTAGTTGCGCAAGTCGGAAGCTCAATTTTTCAACGGTGCGATGACGGTTACCATCGGAATAACTAGCCATGTTCGTTGCGACTGCGATTGGACCTTGGTAATCTTTCTCAATCAGCAAATTCGCCAACTTAACTGAGAAAGAGCCCTCGCCATCGCCCGGCAGCAACAGGTCGTTGGCGCTCAAATTCGCTTTGTCTGCCGTTGCGGCAAGATCGGCAAAACGAACTTCAGTAACTGTCTGGTTAACATCCACGTCAGAAAGCTGATCCAACGCTCCGTCACCGACACACCACTCAAAGGCGTCGATGCACAAACCAACGTTGGAATGGCCGATCGTTTTTGCCAAAGTCGCGATCTCCTCGGCAGTCTGGATGAACTTGAAATCCCCTGCCGTCTTGCCAATCTTGGAGGCTTGTAAGAACAGTCCCAACCGCATTTCAGCAGCTTGGAACTTGTCGGCCACTTCACTGATGCGAGAACTATGCTTCTCAAAGTTCTCTTGAAACGCAAGCTCTTTGGACTGTGGAGCGATTCGAATCACCGCTTGATGTGTTCCGAGTGTTTGAGCCAAATCGATGATCGTGTCTAAACGCTCACATTGCTTGGCGTAATCCGCATCGGTAGCACCGAAGTCAATCGGCAGATCGAACGTGCCCAAATCGATTCTCGCTGATTGCAAAAATTGGCAAGCGAACTCTTTGCCCAAGGTATCGTGACGACCGACCAAGTCATTCATGTCGATCTCGACACCATCGTACTTGTGAGTCAGCGCCAATTCGATCAATTCGTTTTGCCGTCCGCCAACACCCAAACCACCGCTATTTAGAATTTTGTACTGCATACCATCTCCCTTATCTTTTATGTGGACGCCAAATTCGTCCGAATGTTGCCAACATGCGGCGGCGTCGTTCATTCGGGCCCCACCTCCGCCTTTATTGCACATCTAGGCGCACATTTGAATAAAGGCCAATAAAACTGCTGCTGTGGGGCGGATTTATTGTGGAAAAGCCGGGGATTATGTCAGACAAAGAGCATTCTTGCCAGAGTAATAGTCGGCGATAATGGGGATGTTTTGAATATTAGCACTCCTTGGGTAGCTCTACATCGATTCGAACAAGATCCAACGTCAAACACCGTTTGACGGTTTCAGACGGCCAAAAACAGCACTAAGGCAAGACGAACAGCTCGTTACGCAACGCTACCCATATACTACGGTGGAGGAACAAGCGGCCCTTGAATTGCTTTTTTGTCATGGACAACCGGGGAGTTGTTGTTAATGTATGGGCTCCAGTGAACAGGTGATTGGTTGGCATTCTCGCCACTCAATTAAAGGGAAGTTCGGTGCAATTCCGTCACGGCCCCGCCGCTGTAACCTTCACATTGGGATCCATCTCAAGCCATTGCCCGGCCTCCAAAAGGAAATTGGGTGAGAAGGCGGATCTGCTGTGTTTATCTTCCCGCGCGTCGCGGCGATGAACCAGAAGGAAGTCAGAATACCTGCCTGCTCATTTTCGGTATGCGATCTGCGAGGGACGAGCGCACCCGAGGAAACAATTTTTCCTATGCGACGTTTTGTAACCAGAAATACGCGCCTACCTTTGTGCGCCAAACAGCCCAACCGCTTCGCGCGCCCGTTTAAGAGCGGTCATCACATGGTTGATGCACCAACTGGTTTTACGTTGGTCGAGTTGCTGGTGGTGATTGCTATCATTGGAATTCTGATCGGGATGCTCCTGCCGGCCGTTCAACAAGTCCGCGAAGCGGCACGGCGAATCTCCTGCGCCAACAATCTCAGACAAATCGGGCTGGCTCTTCAAAACCACCACAGCGCGTTTTCAAAATTTCCAGTCGGTGGGGTCGAGTTCCGTGGCCCTCTCGATCCAGACGGTCGGCAGATCGCATGGTCGGCGTTTCTCCTTCCATTTATCGAACAGAGCAACGTTCACAAACAAATTGATTTCACCAAAGCTTTTGACAGTTTAGAAAACGAAGTGGCTGCGAAGGCGTTGATCGACATCTATGTTTGTCCGTCGAGCGAGCGTGGCACTCAGCTTTCCGAAAACCGCGGCCCCTGTGACTACGGTGGAATCTTTGGCGAGCGCATCTCAGGTCCCAATGATCCGCCTAAAGGGCTGATGGTCTACGACAAAGCCTTCGGCTTCAGGGAAATCCGCGACGGATCCTCCAACACTTTGATCGTCGCCGAAGACAGCGATTTTAGCGACGGGCAGTGGATCAACGGCCGCAACATTTTTGACCAGGCGTTTCCAATCAACCAAGCCCCCAGTTTCGAGAACGACATTCGAAGCAAGCATCCCGCCGGCGCCAATGGCGTTTATGCCGACGGCCATGTTCAGTTTCTAAACGAGACCATGCCGCTAGATTCTCTCGCCGCTATTTGCACGCGCGACGGCGGCGAAATCGTCGGCGAATTTTAAACTCAAAATCACAACTATTCTTACAACCAATTTAGTAGAGACTTTCATCTAGGATATCAACATGGAACATTTTTCAAAAAGCTTCGCCGCCGTCCTCATGCTGGTCGCATCAAGCCTGCTGGTTTCTTCGGCAACCGGTCAAGTTACAACCATTGACTTTGAAGATGCCGGCAGCGCGCTGGACACGCAAAGCTTCAACAATGGCAGTGACGGTTCGACCAGTTTCTCCTCCGGAGGAATAGATTTCGGGCACAACTTTACCGATTTTGGTGGCGGATTCACCGGCTGGGATGGGTGGTCACTTTCGAATGTTGTCGACCCCGACACCCCCGGCGATGGCAATCAGTATGCCGCATTTCCGGGTTCAGGCGCGGGGGGATCAGCCACTTATGCTGTTGCGTTTCCTGACTTCGCGTCCAGTTCAGTTTCGTTAACACTGCCCAACACCAATGCGATTTTCGAATCGCTGGACATCACCAACACAACCTATACCTTGTTCGCTCTTCGCGATGGCAACGATGGTGGAAACAACTTTGTTTCTGGTCCTCTTGAGCCCGTCGATGGCTTTCTTGACCTGATTGTCGATGGCTTCGACAGCAACGGGATCGCAACAGGATCGATCACTTTCTCGCTGGCGGACTACCGGGGCGCAAACCAAGTCCTCGTTGATCAATGGGAAACGGTTGACGTCAGTGGGCTGGAAGCAAACTCGCTAAGTTTCTCATTCGTCGGAAGTGATGTAGGCCAGTTTGGACTTAACTCGCCATCGTTTTTCGCGGCAGACAACATCGTCACCTCAATCGCCGCCGTTCCAGAACCATCATCTTTGATGATCGTGCTAGGCATCGGAGGACTGACTGTTACTCGTCGACGACGATCGACGAAATAGCAGCAGTATGGCCCCGCCAGTTAGCGCGATCGGCAGGCCCTCTCCTACAATCCAGTAAAGGGGCATGCCGGCGTTCAAATCAATGGCGAACATGGACGCCCCCAGCGCGACATGCAGCAAGCCGAGCAACGGCACTAGTGCCTGGCACCGGTCAAAATGCCAAGCAACATACAACATGACTGCGCCGTGCATCGCATACAGCAGACTGGTCGACCGCGCCAGATAGATCGTGATCGGGGCGTCGGGGAAATTGCCCAGCCCTAGCCACTGATGCAGAGTTGCCATCAGGCTAACGGGGAAAAACACAGCGAAGGTCGCCAGCATCAAACCGGCACCGACCACGCCAATGAGACCGCGACAGTATTTTCGACAGCGACTTGATTGCGGCTGATTCACTTTTTCTTTTTCTTGGCCGGCTTCTTCTTACGTGATTTTTTCTTCTTGGCTTTAGCGTTCTTGAGACGCTTCATATGCTTCTCTTCAGCCTCTTCACTTTCAAACGCGATGCCGCGCGGGCGCGGCATGCAAACCACGAGGAAGCCAAGAAATATCAGCGCCACCACTAGGCCGTATCCCAGTAAACTCTGCTCTACCATCGCTTGTGTTTTCTCTTAAGTGTAAGTGCTGCGTCGGAAATCGAATCGATTAGCCCAGCCGCTGCTGCAGCCACTGGCTCAAATCCTTCAGGTCGCCCGAGAGCGGAAACTCCGACTGGCTTCCGTCCTCCAACCATTTCACATTCAATCGACCAGATGTCAACTCATCTTTTCCGGCCAAAACGACAGCCCGAAAGCCGCGTCGATCGGCATATTTGAACTGCGCCTTGAGTTTCTTCGCGTCGGGGAACACTTCGGTCGCTATTCCCTGTGCTCGCAAGGCCGCCGCGATCTTCAGATATTCGTTCAGGCTACCCGCATCAAACTGTGCCACCAGCACGTCCGCTGTCGTGCGAGTCGGCTCGATCATGCCCAACTCCTGCATCGCGGTCAGCAGCCGATCCAAACCCAAGGAAGCCCCAATGCCTGGCAGCTCCTGTTTCGTATAAAGCTGAGCAAGATTGTCGTAGCGGCCGCCGGAGCAAACCGATCCGATTCCCGGCAAGTCATCCAAGAACGTTTCAAAAATGGTGCCCGTGTAGTAATCCAAGCCTCTGGCGATGGAAACGTCGATCTGAAAGTTGTCATCAGTTATTCCTACAGCCGAAGTCGCTTCGACCAACTGCATCAACTGATCAAATCCCTCGCGCGCCATCTCGTTCTTCGCACAGAGAGGTTCGAGCTGCTTCAGAATTTCCTGATTGGTACCTTTAATCGTTGTTAGCTTGAGTACTTCGTCAACTTGAGACGCGCTGGCTCCCGAGGAGGACATCATTTCGTCGCGCACTTTGTCGGCGCCGATCTTGGGCAGTTTATCGAGCGCGCGTAACACCACCACGCTGTGTTCTTTCAGATCGTTCTGCTCTAGCACCCCGTTTAACACTTTGCGGTTGTTGGTGCGGATGGCAAATTTGTCAAAACCAATAGCGCGCATCAGATCGTTGATAACCAACGCCGTTTCTATGTCGCTAGCCATCGATGTGGTGCCGATCGTGTCGAAATCGCACTGTACGAATTCTCGATACCGTCCGGCTTGTGGTTTCTCACCCCGCCACACCGTCGCGATATGATAGCGTTTAAAGGGCATTCCTAAATCATTACCGTGCTTCGCCACAAATCGGGCTAGTGGTACGGTCAGGTCAAAACGCATTCCGACGTCACGTTTTCCGTGATCCTGAAAGCGGAACATCTGCTTGTCTGCTTCATCGCCACCTTTCCCGCACAACACGTCGGCGTGTTCGAGTGCCGGCGTATCGATAGGGCAGAAACCGTAGCTTCGGTAGACCGATCGAGAGATCTCCATCAGTCGCTCGCGCGGAATCATCGCTTCGGGCAAGTAATCACGAAACCCTTTGAGGGTACGGGGCTCAATCATGTCAGTGGTTGTCGATCAAAAACTTGTGGGGCGAAAATACGACGCTTAAACAATAGGTAACATCGTTGGGTCAGGGCAGGGCGTCCGAAAGGTCTCCGGAGAATAAAAAAGCGCGTTGGCGAACTCGTGAATCTGCTCGGGAGTTTCAAAATACCGATCGTAGGTGAACGAATCCTCAAACTCGCATTCGTCGGTTGTGTATTCCCGACAAATCTGAGGTCGAGTGTTGTAGATGCCACATCGATGGTCGTCTTGTAAGTGCTTGCAAGTCGTGTGGACCAACAAGTACCAAGTTGGCTCTTCGACAAAGATCGACGCTCGATCGTGTAGCAAATACCAACGCAAAAAATCGAAATCGCGTTTGGTTTTAGGCGTATCAATCGGCAATGCGAAATAACGACAGCACTTGGCCGTGCAATGTTCACACAGGTTTTCGCCGGGAGCTAACTGCGAGCGCTCAAATCTCAAATTGGGTTTTCGATCCATAGTCGATAAAGTCTATACTGCGTGCCTCATATCAGAAAGCCTCTGAGAATCAGCCCAACAAATCGGTGTTCTCGAGAGTTTCGTTCGCCCTCTTTGAACCACGCAAACCATGCAAATTTCGGTTACTAACGCATTAGAACTGCTATTAATGCTGGCGATTCCTCTGCTGGTGTTTGCGTGGATCATTCACCAGATCGAACGTCTGACCCAACGACGACTGGCGGAGCGATTTGGCTGGCGGAGCATTATGTGGACAGGCTGGCTTGGTACACCGATTCACGAATTGAGCCACGCCGTGATGTGTCTCGCCTTCCGGCATCGCATCGACGAAATCGCATTGTTCGAACCCGACGAAGAAGCGGGGCGTCTCGGCTATGTCAGGCACTCCTTTCGACATGGCAACATGTTTGAAGAATTAGGAAACCTCTTTATCGGCATCGCGCCGCTGATTGGGGGATCGATAGCGCTGTCGGTGCTTTTGTGGATGTTTTATCCAGAAGCCGCCAGGCAGGCGATCGAGCAAGCGACTAATGCCCAAGCGATTGACGCCAGCCCGCTCAACCGACTCTTTGCGACAATAACCGGACTGTGTCGACATGTGTTTTCTCCAGAGCATGTCGGTTCTGGACGGTTCTTTGGTTTTCTATACTTGGTGCTGTGCATTGGTTCTCACATGGCGCCCAGCCGCAGTGACTACGCCGGTGCAAAGCGGGGACTGATGATCTTTCTAGGGTTGATTGCGATTGCAACAGTGCTGTTAGCCTTCGTCTTGCAAAGCAATCCTCAATTTTCGATCTGGCTGGTTGCGGCGATCAGCGCGTTGTTGTCGTTGCTGGCCTTAACGGTGATCTTGTGTGCCGTTGCATCAGCCGCCGTTCATGTTGTCACACAACTGTTCCCAGTGCGTTTCGAACACGTCTAATTTGCCAAACAAATAGACCCCAGACTGCCCAAGATTCTGCACCTAAGCCTGTCCTGGCCAAATGGCCTCATGAGAATTGGGCCGTCCCGAGCGGCGTCTGAGAACATCGCTGTTCGGAATAGTCCGGTCGTTCGGGTGATAGTTGCCAGCGTGCAATGAATGCACTGAGTGCTGGCATTGGTCGATACTACCACTGATACACAGTGATTCGAAGGATTCGAGACCCTCAAGTTGGACAAGCGGGGCGCTGTCAAAACCGCATGAAATTGTAATTGCGTTGCGGTCTACCTGAATGGCAACCTATTCCCGATCCGCAACGACAGAGGACCACCAATGTCAAATCGAATTATCCGCATCGTCACCCGTTCAGCCGACGGCAACATGCGTACTAAAGATTACGAATCTTTCGAATCCATCGAAGCTACCCACGAGCAGATCGGCATAGACGATTGCAGCACTGATCTGGAACTGCGAGGGATGCCAATCTTCCGCGGTTTGGTGGGGCCGATTCCAGAGGGCAAAACTGCCGTTCGCTATGAGTCACCCGAGGTGTTTGAGGTCCTAACCAAAGAATGGACCAAACTCAAAGCCAAACGTCGGCGACGACGTAGTGCTGCGGAAATGGCAGAAGCACGTGCTGCTGCCGAAGCCGAAGCCGAAGCAGCACTTGCATCTGGTGGAAAAGGAGAGAGCCAAACGTCTCCGGCACCGGCGCCAAAGTTTCCTTTTGGTGCAACCACTCCCGTTTCCAACCCATCATCACTGACTAACAACTAGGCTGACCGCAAACACAGTCGACCGCCGCAATCGCGAGACTGGGTTTGCAACAATTTGAGATAAACAAGAACGCCGGCCGAGAAAGCACGGCGTTTTTTTATGGGTATATAGACTTTGTTTTACTTACGACAGCAATCGCTGCTTTCATCAACACATCACAGTTTCATTGGAGTTCACACACCTTACTTTTGTTAACGCCTATCGATCACGAGGGTTTTAATTTGTCACGAACTATCTTTTGGATGTTTCGTAACAACGTTGGCATGGATGCACCAGCCAACCCGATAAGCCGCTTTCTTTTGCGGACCGTTGCGACTTAACGGTCAGCCATTGCTTTGCTGGGTTGTATGGATCACGCAGTCAAAGAATGATTCGTTATTTTTTGACTGCGGTATAAACGTGATCTATTTTTTACCGGTCTGTTTTGTTTTGGACACACTTGAGTACAAGTGTCCATGAGGCCGGTTCCTGATTGACTTTTCAACGTGCGTCTGCCTCGCTCCCAAGTTCAAGTGGCAAGCGTACGCGGTAAAGGTCGCCTTCACTAGGAAAGCAACTTTTATGCACATGCTTCAGCCGATGCTGTTTGCCGAG
>CAZDBE010000036.1:0-6603 GCA_964503675.1 uncultured Pirellulaceae bacterium
TGCAAGTCCATCGTCAGCACGCGGTTGGCTCCAGCTCGCACGATCATGTTGGCGACCAATTTTGCCGTAATGGGAACGCGTCCTTCGTCTTTACGATCTTGCCTAGCATAACCGTAATAGGGAATCACCGCCGTGATCCGATCGGCACTGGCCCGGATACAGGTGTCAATCAGAATTAGCAATTCCATCAGGCTATCGTTGACCGGCGGACAAGTCGGTTGCACGATGAACACATCCCGGCCGCGCACGTCGTCGATTTTGCAGTGAAACTCACTGTCGGGGAACGTAGAAAACCGCACGTCGCCCATCGGCACTTTTAGGTAATCACAAATTTTGGAGCTAAGTTCCGGATTTGAGCGGCCGCTGAAGATCTTCAGTTGACGGTTCATGAATTGGCGGGGTTAGAAAGAAACGGATGGAAACCGAGAATCAAAATTTCTGGAGTGGAACAACGCTGGATTGGCTGGATGCCTAGCCCGCACTTTGTTCATTCATCGCTTGCTCGACTGCGGCGAGATGCTCGACCGTGTTGACGCTGAGCGCTTCGATCGGCTTGAGTACCGGCAGCGCCCGTACGTCTTCGCCATCGGAGAGCATGATCGCTGGGACGTCCGTGATGTAGTACTCGTTCTGGCTGTTGTCGCTGCCGAGCCGATCAAGAGTCCCCATTAGCTTCTGCCCATCAAAGACATAGGTGCTCATGTTGACCTCGTTGATCTTGCGCTGATCGTCGGTGGCGTCTTTCTCTTCGACGATGCCAGTAAATTTTCCGTCAGAGTCTCGTACGATTCGTCCAAGTCCGGTCGGATTCTCATGCAGCAACGATCCCAACACACAACCGGGCTTGGTCGATTGATACTCATCGAGCAACGCTTTAATCGACCCTGACTGCAACATCGGAGAATCGCCTGCGACGACAACAATCCCGCCATCGTGGCTGCCTATGTTGTCGCGGCACATCATGACCGCATGGCCAGTGCCCAACTGTTCAGTTTGAAGAGCAAATTCGAGATTGTCATAGCTTGCCAGCTGTTTTTTGACATCATCCGCCTTATAGCCTACGACCACCACGATTTTTTCAACGCCCGCGTCCCGTAGCGAATCCAGAACGTACTCAACCAGTGGTCTTCCATTGGCCTCGCAGAGGACTTTAGGCAGGTCAGATTTCATGCGGGTGCCTTTTCCGGCAGCAAGTACGACAGCGATTGGGGCACTCATAGTTGGCTCTTCAAAAAGTGGCGTTTGGTGGTGGTATTGCAATATTTCTGGCAGCCATGCCAGCGAGCCACCATGAAAACCGAAACAGGCTCTTTTGGCCAGTCCTCAATTGATCTGAGAGGTATTTTGGAGAGGGATTTCCGGCACTTGTTGGTCGTGTTGGACGCTTATGTCGAATAGGCCTCCAAATTGCCCAGCTGCCTGTTGACAGCATGGCCTCTGCATCACTTCCGGGGCGACAGGCGCCAAACATAGACTCCACCAGACTCGAATGGATCGGTGTTTACCGAAGTTCACAAATCCTGCTAAATTACCCCGATTGGGTCTACCAGCGACTGCAAGGAATTTAAAACAGTCGCTTACCCCTATCACTATGCCGCGACTTCCCAATCTAGCAGGATGCGAGATGGCCCGCCGATCCCGAAGACGAAACCAAAACTACCTTCCTCACATCATACGAGTAATCGCCATCATCGCGATTGGCATGGTCGTCTATCGCTTCGTAGGACCTAGGCGATCAGTCTCGCCTGAAATGCCAGTCGCCACCGATCAGAGCGCAGTCGATTTGTTGGCAGGAACATCCGGCGAACCAACGCCCAGCAAGTCCGTGACGACGGGAACCGAAGTGCTGACGGCATCTGCTTCAACGCCCGAACCCAAGAAAACATCCAGCTGGTCCTTCGCGAAAATGCTGGGCTTCGGCGGTTCCGAAGAACCGACGACATCGTCGGCGCTACAGGCCTCGGCGGACGCTAAAGTACAGACAATCGCAATAAACGATCCCCCGCAAGTCCAACCGAGCGGCGCCCAATTCGCGCCCGCAGCGGGAGAGCGAAATCCATTCTCGCAGGCCAGCAACCCTACGGTAGTCAAACGAGAAACCCAGAAAGCTGCCCTTGGTGCAGAAAAGGTTCCCAACGACGGTCGCTCGGCAGCACAAATACTCGCAACAACTCGCGCTGCTTACCAGAAACTTACCACCTACTCCGATCAGGGGAAAATTGCGCTCAACTATCGCTTGAACGGTGAGCTGATCGCCGAGCAGCAACCGTTTTCGACGACATGGGATGCGCGGAATAATTTCTACGCTGGAAAATTGTTCTCCAGCGAAGTCCTGTGCGATGGAAAACTACTCAGTTGCTTTATGTACCATATCGACACTGAAAACTTTGGCAACCAGCAACTGGTCATCCCGGTCCAACCGACTCGTTCCGCGCCGCCTGTCGGTCGTTTGATTAACGACCAATTCGCTCGCAATTTCATCGCCGGCACCAAAAACTTTCCACTGGCCACACCTCAATCGGCCGATCGAATGTTCGCTTTACCGCCGGCTCTGGCAATGTTGTCTGATCAAGTTTCATCACCGTGGCTGGCCAATGGTGTGCTGAAACGGAAGGCGGATCAGAAACTGGATAACGCAAGTTGCTACGTTCTCGAATCGACGCCCGGCCAGTCGGCACAAGACACCGCCACACTTTGGATCGACCAATCAACATCTCTGGTCAAACAAATCAAATTCCCCAAGACTCTCGTGGTTTCAAAAATTCTGGCCTCGCCAGATGTGAAAGACCTTGAATTGATCGCTTCATTTCCAAACCAAAAGCTCAACACTCCCTTACCGCCCCAGCAGTTTGCCGTTGAACGGATCAGAAACGCCCAACCCGTCAAACAGTTCGTCCGCCTGCCTGCCTCATTGGTGTCTGATTCGATCGGCAAATCCGCATCGGTGGCCCGTTTCGTCAATCGCGACGGCGATCGGGTTAGCGCGGCTGATTTCAAAGCAAAAATCAACACGGTCGTCTGGCTGGGAGACGAAAGGAACCTCGGCCTAGTCGATCAACTGGCTGAATTCAAAAAAACTTCCCCTGACACATTCGGTTTCCACGCCGTCTTTTCAGGCAGACTGGCCGACCTCAGAACAGAAGTGCCAAAGCCCGTTCCCGCCCTCCGTCAAAAAGAGCGGCTTGGAATTCCGCTGCTGTTTGACGACGGGACGGCACTGGAAAACCTTCAACTCAAATCGTTGCCAGCATTGCTGGTCCTTGGCGCTGGCGGCGACGTCCAATTCTCTCAGAAGATATCCGATCCAAACTGGCCCGAAAGTTTGCGTGCGGTGCTGCAACGATTGGGGCGCGGCGAAGACATCGCCAAGGAGATGCTGAACGAATATCGCGTTCACTACCAAGAGTATGGTAACGAGCTTGAGCGATACAGCGCCAACAGTTTCTTCGTCAGCTCGGTCAAACCTGTGGTTGCAAAAGTCGATCGTGGCCAACGCGATACATCGATCAAACTGATGCCCAACAAAAAATGGGAACAGCGCGATTTTGCTTTACCCGGAAACGTCTTAGTCTTATCCCAACACGCCGGCCAACCTTTTGGCGCCGCACGTTACGCTGCATTCGATGGCCAGCAAACGGTCAAATTCATCGATAGCCGTGGCGACGCCACTGGCAAGATCGTTCTTGAAATTCCGGGCGATCCACCAATCACGGTACTGCGACACAATCCTGCGGGAAAAGGATCGTTTGTGGGATTCGAACGCATGGGGGCACAGGTTCACGTTTTCGATTCACAAATGCAGTTACTTCGTAGCTTCCCTAGCCTCGAACAGAAGCACACCGGAATTTTGGATTGCCAACCCGTTCCAAGAGCCGATGGCAAATTCTTGATCTCTTTTGCCGACAACAATGGCGTCTACTTGTTCGATGCAAACACAGGCAACCCCGAAAAACTGTCTGACCAGATCGTTTCCGCAATTGCCACAAGTTCAATCGGCGGATCCCAGTTAATGGGCGTCATCGACGGGCGACTGTTTGACTTAGACACGCGGCAGGAGATCAATGGTTTGGCCGGAAAACGGATCCACCATCTACTGCAATCCAATAACGATACGCGCGACTACGGCGCCACGGTCCGAAGCAGCGACAACGGGTGGGCCGCCATTGGACTTTCAAAGCAGCTTAAACAAATTTGGTCGGTCGATCTTACATCTCAATTGCTGGAGAATCCCGTTGAACCGATCGCCGTTGGACAAAACTCGGGCGGCGAAACTTTCTGGGCGGTGGTGGACGATGAAAACACCGTGTGTTTGATCTCTGGTCGCGGCACGTGGCTGGGCGACTGGAAGTCCCAATCGCCAATTCGTGGTTTGGCGATTTCAACGTCAGGTAAAGAAGTTGATCTAGTCGTTTCGACCAAAGACAGCGTCGTTGCTTGGGCGCTGAATTATCAAGCGCGGTAGTTCTGCGAAACGTTTTCGTCGCCGAAGTCGCAAGACTTTGGACGCTCTTCCACTACGCTTCCAATCTCTTGCGAGTTCGGCTACCGGAGCACTGGTGTGCGGTATCGCTTTAAGCGCGGTCCATTTCTAGATCTCCAACATCGGCGTGTTCCGGCGCCTGATGGCTAACCCGCAACGCGTGCTCCACTGTGATCGGACGGAACCCCTGCGCCGCCGCAACCAGCGAATAAGCTTGACCCTTGGGCAGTTGATCCGGCAAAGTAAACCGTCCGTCTCTACCTGTTTCGACCGAAGACTGCACGTACTCCTCACGACGATCCTTCAAAAACTGACGCATGGAAGCCTGTGGCTTGAGGACGATGACCAATCCGTTGGCGATGGGTTGACCCGTGCGGCCATCGACCAGTCGACCAGAAACTTCGCTGTCGGTTTCATCGACAGCAGGCCCGACATGCATGTCTCCCTCCATCGCGACCTCGCCACCGATGCCCAAGACCAAATTGTATGTTCCGTTTGGGATACCAGCGCTGTTAGCAATCTTGACCGTTTTGCGGCCCGCCTCACCGTCATCCCACACGTCCTTCTGTTCGATGATGATCTTGCCATCGTTCATCCAGACAGCACTCCACGGCGTTCGGTTGCGCATCGAGTCGTAGTCGAAAGAAGCATAGACTTCCGAAACGCCCGCCGGCAAACGGTCGGTCGGATTGACCGGACGACCGTCCTCGGTGACGCGTGTGGAAAACAACAGATTGGAAAACTCAGGCTTCTCACGAATCATGTCAAAATCAAATCCCGGAATCGGACTCGGCTTGTGTTCTGGAACCTCGTCACCACGACTGTGTCGCCTTTGGCCTCGGTCAGCGCTGATCTGCATACCGGCCTTTTGCAAAAGCGGAATTGCCAAATTCAGCGGACGCAGACCGTTAATGAAGCCCCCAATCGCCATCGGCGTATCTCGTTTGTCGACGCGTCCATCACGGTTAGTATCGAGAACTGGCCGCGCGTCCACCGGGGTGACTCCCGTGCCAGCAGCAGCCTGAGTTGGAATACCAATTAGGAAGCCCTCTTGGTTGACTGCGGTCCCGCCACTGTTGCCGCCAGCGATTGTCGCGTCCGTTTTGATCCACGCCCGATTGCTTCGGACGCCACGTTCCTTTGAAAACCCCGAAACGTTTCCCGAAGTGAACGTAACGGTTTCACCTCCGATACCTGGATACCCAAAGATCGAGATACGATCTCCCAGCTCCATGGAATCTGAATCGCCGAGCGCCACAGCTGGCAAATTAAGCCGAGGAACACGTCGGCCTTTGACATCGCATACGACCCTCATCACCGCCAGATCCAAATTCGCATCATACGCGATCACCTCGGCAAAATACGAAAGCGCTGGGGCGCGATCGGACGCCTCAGTGATCGAGATTCCCATTCGGTCAGCGCTTGCCCCCGGCATGCCCATCGCGCGTGGGTGGGCAACGTGGCAATTGGTAAGAATAATTCCCTGAGGATGAACGATGGTTCCCGACCCTGTCCATGCCGACGACATACCTCCCATCATGCTCTTTTTGAGTGCAACGATCTGCACGACCGATTTCATCACATCGCCGACTCCGCCTTTTCCAGTTTCCGGAACAGGGTCAAGTGCAGGAAGATTGCTTCCACTGCTTCCGCCGGACGATGTACCTCCGGAACTTTTTTGAGTCGTTGGTTGGAGGATTTGCTCAAGTAAGTCGAGGAAGCTCATCGTCGTGTCTGCCTGAAGAAATGTGGTGCTGAGGATAGGTTCGTCAAACTTATTCTAGTAAAAAGATGACTTCCTGTCACAAAATGGCGTGAGAAAAATCTAGCGACGGCAAGAAGCTACTTTTCTAGGCACATCAAAGCCATCGCGGTGCCGTAGCAACGACCAATTTCATGCGAATCGACAAAGCATCCGTCGATCTCGGATTTGGAAAGTACGATCTTCGCCAGCTGTTGTTGAAACCTCGTCTTCATTTCCGATTCCGGTAGCAGATCGATCGCCTGCTTGCGGCCACGCATATCAAACCAAAAAAAGAACCCGCCATACGCCCAATGGTCTGTATGGTTGTCATACTTGTAGGCTGCGTCCAGATCTGAATGATGTTTGAATGAAGCTGCTA
>CAZDBE010000036.1:6703-27224 GCA_964503675.1 uncultured Pirellulaceae bacterium
AGCGCCCAAAAGATCTCGTCTCGGTCAGAGAAAGCAAGATTCGAATCTTCGGCAGTAAACCGGGCAGCGCGAGTTACCGCCGATAACGTCGCCGCCCGACGCTTGGGGGTAGTTTGATATTGAAGTTGCTCAAGCAATGCCAGGCCTGCAATCGCCGTGACCGCAACGTGTACGTTGGGCAAACTATCGGCGCCGCCAAAATCATAGTCGCTGTCAAACACGCCCCCCGATTCGTCTTGCATCGACAACAAGTAATCAACACCACGACGGCGAATTTCCGCAGCGCCATAAATGGGATGCAATGGATCGACGCCAGAACTCGCCGTAACATCCATTGCAGCATTAGGGATGGCCGAATGAATTTCGAAGCCCCTGACAAACGGGCCAATTCCCTGCGCCTCCGCCGCCGCTTTATGGCCGAGAGGATGATCTGGATAACGTGCTGCCACTTTCGCAAACAGAGACGACGCCGATTTATGTTGCCCTAATCGAAACGTAGCCATTGCTAATCGCAATTCGCGTTCGACGGCCTCAGCACCAACCGAGTCATTGTGCTCATTGCACAGCCGCACTACTTCGGAGTAATCTCGATCCCAGAACCCTCGTCTGATCTGTTCCAGCCACGTTGGAGGCATCTCGGCTTCTAACTTATCCGATTCAAATGTGCCACTTTGTTCGATATCGTCAACAATTCCAGCGATCATTCTCGTTAGCCACGGAATATGCAGTGTGGTCAAACGATCGGTGCGATGAATGACTTTTGTGTCCGTGGCCGTAGTTCCAGTCGCCACAACCAAAAACCCCGGTTCGACAAACCGATACTTCCGAAGATTGAACCGCGCCTGAGAATCCCGATCGGGGACTGCCGTCAGTGGAATGAAAATTCGGTTGATTGGTTCAATGATCTCCGGCCACGAAAAAGGGCCAGCTCTCATATACACATCCAGTGATTTGACTCGGTCCATGAACGTATCGGGCAATCGCGGAACGAACCAGAAAACAGGCTTGCCAGTGACCAACGATTTCTCGAAGGCGACATTGATGTCCGTCTCCCAGCGAATCAGCGAACCGGCTTTCACTGCAATCGAATTTGGAGTGGTGCGTTGCTGCTCTGTTGAGTTTTTGGCTGGTCGATCCTGCCATGCTGCAGAAACAGGTGTGCGCATCCCAAAGGTAACGATAAGCAACGTCATCGCAATCAGCGCGACGCGACCTCTCATAGAAGGATCTGAATTTGTGATGGAAAGCTGATACAACATGTGTTTTCGTTACAACCGGATAGAGCGACGGGCCACCACAACGGAAGTCGCCGAGTCTGGTAACGTTTGAGACCGTTGTTCGAACGCGCCACTGGTGAAACAAACTTTGGATCGAATTTATCCCAAGAATTATTGACTGATTGTCGATATTAAAAGGTCGTTTGTAAACTTCAACGTTCCACAAAATCTCTGTAAAGCGGCCTCCTAAGAGTTTTAGAAAGTTATCGAACCATGGATCCTTCCAACAACGCCAACAACGATGTCGCCATTGATGCCATGCTCGCCCGCATCAACGGATTGGCATCAGGACAAGTTCCAGTAGACGCACCTCCTGTTGCACCGATGGCACCTCCTGTCGCTAGTGCAGTACAACAACCGGCGATTCAACAGTCCGCCGTTGAAACACCGGCCGTTGTAATTCCTTCTGTTGGCCAACCCCAACAAGCCGCAGTTATTGACGACCGCCCAATTGCCCCAGAAGGACACAGTCTACAGGCAAAACCTGAGCCTGAGGATAATGAGCCTACAGAAGCGCAACGTGCTATGGCCGACGGCAATACCTTCATACCGCGCGAGCCGCAATCTTTTGCCGAAGCGAAAATCAGTGCCGCGTTGGTAGAAGAAATTGTCATCAAGTTCCTTCTGGCGCGCGGCGAGGCATCGATTCGCGAGATCAGTGAACAAGTTTGTCTGCCGTTTAGCCTGATCGACGAAATTGTCGTCCGGTTGAAGCAGGAGCAAGTACTGGGCTACATCGATCAAGCCGCGATGAACGACTACATCTGTCGTTTGACCGAGATGGGACGCGATCGCGGACAACGGTACACCGAAATGTGCTCTTACTTCGGCAGTGTGCCCGTTGCTTTCAACGACTACGTGAAAGCCGTTGAAGCTCAAACGATCAACAATCAGAACCCCAGCCAAGAAGATCTAAAACGAGCGTTTTCAGATCTCTTGATCGATCCGAAACTGATGATCAAGCTTGGCCCTGCGGTCAACAGTGGCAAAGGCATGTTCCTGTTTGGATACCCCGGAAACGGAAAAACGAGTATCGCAGAACGAATCACTGCCGCGTTTGGCCCATACGTTTGGATTCCTCGCGCTATCACGATGGATCGTGACATTGTGCGGTTGTTCGATCCGATGAGCCATGAAGAAGTTCCACTTGAGAATGATGAGACTCTGTTGGCGTCGAACTCTTACGATAAGCGTTGGGTGCGTATCAAACGTCCAACGATCGTCGTCGGTGGTGAGCTGACAATGGAGCACCTAGAGATTCAGTACAACCCTCAGACGGGAATCAGCGAAGCCCCTGTTCAGATGAAGAGCAACACGGGTTTGCTGCTGATCGATGACTTTGGTCGCCAACGCATGTCCGTCGATGAGTTGCTCAATCGCTGGATCGTTCCGTTGGAAAAACGCTATGATTTTCTTAACACCAGCAACGGAAAGAAGATCTTGGTGCCATTCGATCAGTTAGTCGTCTTCTCGACCAACCTCGAACCAAAGGATTTGGTTGACGATGCGTTCCTACGCCGTATCCCTTACAAGATTGAGGTTGAGAACCCATCGATCGAAAACTTCGTGAAGCTGTTCGAGATCATGTGCAAGATCTACAAGTTCGAGTGGCGTCCTGAGATGATCAAATATCTGATCGAGAAGCATTACCTTCCAACGGATCGCCCGTTCCGTAACTGTCATCCGCGTGACTTGTTGCTGCAGGTGACTAACTACAGCAAGTACTTGAAAATTAAGCCGGAAATGACCGAGGAAACCCTAGACTTCGCTTGTGAGAATTACTTCTCGATTATGTAAGCCAGTTAGGCTGCGGACAGGAATGTCCGCGGTATGGAACAAAACTATCTCTCGCCCATCTAGAGAGGCCGTAGATAAAGTTCCGAGATAATCTTGTCCTCCGAACCCAATTCCCCGTCGCGTTGATAATGCCAATCAGTCGCGTCGGGGACTTGTTCGTTTTTGAGCGGCCACGGCACAAACGGCGTCCTGCCGATTGCGTTGGCTAACCGGTCGGAATTCATCGTGACATTGCCGGCTCGAGGTGGAACGGGCCCAGCGTCGATACGCGGGCAACCGATCAGCAATTCAGGATCGTATCCTCCGACCCGGTTGACGATTTGAGCGATCTGATACAAGGAGAGCTTTCTTGTGCCCCCGCAATGATACAGCCCGCGCATATCCGAAACCAACACGTCCTCTATTGTCTCAGTCAGGCATTGGCAATACGTTGGTGTCCGTACCTCATCGAAGTATAACGTCGCCGGCTTGTTCTTCTTGAAACGGGATGAGATCCAGTCAATCGCGCCAGCGTGACCGTTGAAACTGATCCCCATCGGCAATGAAATCCTTAAGATGCAAGACTCGGGCCTCCTTGAAAGAATCAATTGCTCGGCCTCCACCATCGTCTTGCCGTAAACGGTCACTGGATCCGTAGCATCTGTTTCCACGTGACCACCGTCACCGGTTCCCGAATAGACCAAATCGATTGAAAGATGAACCAAGCGAATGTCGGTTCCTTCGAGCGTGTCGAGAAGCTTGTCGAGGCAAAACACATTGACCCGCCGCGCCATATCCGGATCAAGCTCGCAGGCCTTCAACGCACAGGTGCCGCCACAGTTTAGCAGCGTTTTGATGTTGTGATCTTTCAGCAACTTTCTGAACGCGACTGGATCTTCTAGGTCCGCCCCAATGATGCCCTCGCCAGTTAACGGCCAGTTCCTAGTTGGGCGTTGACCAAATACGCTATCGCCGTATTTCTGCCGAAGCTGCTGAAACGCGTTGTAGCCCGATACGCCTGCCACACCACACACCATTAAAGGCAGCGCTTCATGGTCGGCCAGCAAAGTGCGATTGGCAATGAATCGGGTTTGGTCGGTGTTGATGGTCATCTTGGTGGGAATTCGAGCGCGATTTTGCAATCCAAAATCATCTTTGCTTTTCAACAAATTTCAACGTCAGTTTCCTACTTCCCACCAATCATCGGAACGAATACCTTTATACGCATGGAATTCCCTTTCAAAACAAAAATCTGTGGTGTCACAACAGTTGACGACGCCATCATGGTGGCCAGCAGCGGCGCCGACGCGATTGGCCTTAACTTTTTCTCCGCCGGAAAACGATTTATCGAACCCGCAGTCGCCAAAATTGTTGTCGACGCGGTCCGCGAAACACACCCGGAAGTCGTCATCGTTGGGGTTTTTGTTAACGAATCGGTCGAGGCAATTCTGGAGATCGTCGAGACTGTGCGTTTGATGACGGTACAGCTTCACGGCGACGAAGATTCTGATTTGGTGCCAGCGCTTAAAGAACTTGGCGATGCTGCGGGCCTGAACTTTGACATTATTCGTGCCATCAGAACTTCCCCACGCAGCCCGACTGTCGCGTTGGACTTGCCATCGGTAAATGCTGAAGCACAAAAATGGGCGACGGCTGGAGTAGACGCGCTGTTGATCGATGCGGCAACACCAAATGAGTTTGGCGGCACTGGAAAGCAAGTCGATTGGCAAGGGTTCTCAAAGATTGAAGCCGACGTGCCTGTCCTGTTGGCCGGCGGACTGACGCCTGACAACGTGGCCGAAGCGATTTCGATCGCTTGTCCGGATGGAGTCGACGTCGCCAGCGGAGTCGAGCAATCCCCTGGAAAGAAAGATCGCGACAAAACATTTGCCTTTGTTTCAGCTTCGGGCGGACTTGGTTGATGAAATGCTTTGCTTCCATCATCTTCGGCCTGTTTGTCGTTTGGACGGGGATTCTGCGTTCAATCGAGGTACAGGCTTTCAAGCCAAATGCGTTTTGGTTCTGCTTGGCCATGGGCCTGCTGGCGATCCTTGGCGGGTACTTATTTAGGCTTGGAAGGGCACGAATTGCGACTGGCGTATCGGCGTCATCCGGTCTAATCGTACTTGTGTTCTACGTAAATTGCCTGATAGTTCAACCTGAAAGCGATGCCACGTATCGCGTTGGGCTGGTGATCGTTGCCGCGATCGGCCAGCTGGCCCTTACCTTTCTTCCTCCGCAGCGTTAATCGTAGGCCGATGGATCGAACGCTGGGGGGCAACCGTATCGCGCGCGATCTCAAAGGCGTGCGTACGCGAGTGACGTGTAAGCTATCGGCCACTTCCCCACGCTTGGAGGATAATGGCCAAGCCATGAGTGCACAAACTATGGCCGGAGCCGCCAAAATTAAGAAGAAAACCCCCAAATTCATAATCAATTCACAAAACTTAGTCTTAGCGTGATCATAGAAACCCAACAATTCCTTAACATTCTGCAAGCGTTTTGCCGTCAAATCCTACTTAGAGCATCTCATCTTCCCTCAACGTCAGTCGCAGATACAGCGTGTGGGGCCTTTGCCGGTTTTGCGGCAATGAACCTCACTCTGGCCATGTTCTCCGATTCTGGTCGATTCTCAATGTTGGCTGACCACCAGAATGTCACACAAGCTTAGTCTACAACCAACCTATTTCAAGACGTACCACGGAGGGTATACGGATGCGACGCTTTTTCTTTCCTCAAACGTTCGCGCTACTGATCACAATGATCGTAGCAGCGCCAACAACGTTTGCTCAATCAACATCCCGCAGCGTGATGGAGGGAGCGGCAACGACGCTTACTGATCAGACCGCAGCGCCAGCAGTAGAAACTGCTTGGCCATCGGAGGTCTACTCCGAGGGAACACCAGTTTACTCATACGACTCGGGCATGCCTCAGGCGTATCAGTACGTTGAGGCTCCAGCGGCAGCACCGGCACCTGCGAAACCCAAAGCTAGCCCTGCCAAAGGCGCACACAAGGGTTTGTACTATGCCAACGACTTCAGCTATCTAACCGACGGCTACGATGGCCCTAGATATCTCGGTGACAACTGGAAAAACATCGGTAGCGAGGGACGCCTTAGTCTTGGTGGTGAAATCCGTACTCGCTATCACTTCGAGGAGGGCATGGGCCAGCAGGCAGGAGCAACTCGATTCCAAGATACCGAAAACGAGTTCGGTTTACTTCGTTTGAGACTGTATGCAAACTACAAGCTTAGCGATCGCTTGCGTTTCTACGCGGAAGGCATCTATGCGGACGTATCTCACAGTAATGACGAGTATATTCCGCGCGGCATTGATCGCAATTACGGCGATCTTCTCAATCTGTTCGCCGACGTCAAGATCAGCGACAACACTAACGTTCGCATCGGACGCCAAGAGTTGTTGTTCGGAGCCCAGCGATTGATCTCCCCACTTGATTGGGCCAATACTCGACGTACCTTTGAAGGCGTTCGAACGACCAGCAAGTTTGACGACTGGAGCCTCGATGCATTTTGGACTCAGCCAGTCCAAATCGTTCGCAACGAGTTTGATCGGTCAAACGAAAACGTCGATTTCTACGGAATGTACCTCAGCTATAACGGCTGGGAAAACAGCAACCTTGATCTCTATTACCTTGGTTTCAACAACGACACCAATGGTGGCACGTTTAACATCGATACGTTCGGAACGCGTTTGTACGGCAGTCGTGGCGATTGGCTGTACGATGTTGAAGGTTCTATCCAAACGGGAGCTCAGCAGGCACTTGGCCAATCCCATGAAGCTTACGCGATCACCGCCGGTATTGGACGCAAGTTTAAGGATGTATGTTGGACGCCACAGCTCTGGTTCTACTACGACTACGCATCGGGTAACGATGCTGGAACGCCTGACACTTTTGAGCGGTACAATCAATTGTTCCCACTGGCTCACAAGTACCTAGGCTTCATCGATGCGGTTCAGCGAGCGAACATCGCTGCTCCGAACATCCAGCTAACGATGAACCCAACGAAAAAGCTAAAGCTGTTAATGTGGTACCACAGCTTCCAAGCTGCTGAAGCATCCGACGTCGTCCCGGGTATCGGAGGAACTCCAGCTCAAGATCCGAACTCGACAGACTTTGGGCACGAGATTGACTTGATCGCAAGTCTGAACATCAACCCACGTAACAACGTGTTGGTAGGTTACTCACACTTGTGGACTGGTGATAAGATCATCAACGGTCAAGATGCTGACTTCTTCTACGTTCAGCTGACGAAACGTTTCTAAGTTCGGCCAAGTGATTGGCAACGAGTCAAGAGTAGAAAACCCTCTTCGAAATGCCCAGTGAAACCCAAGTTTCACTGGGCATTTTTTCGGTGTGCCCTAGTGGTGACGGCTTACGCTACTCAAAGAGGGACGACGCTTAGTAAACATCGCGGCAATATCGGTTCTCCGCCTTCAATTTCTTCACGTAGGCCTTGGCGTCATCGACTGACATTCCTCCCTGCTGTTGAATGATCTCGTGCAAAGCCTTATCGACGTCTTTGGCCATGCGACTCGCATCGCCGCAAACAAAGAAACTTCCACCGGACTCTAACCATTTAAACAGCTGAGCCCCGTTCTCTCGCATGCGGTCTTGGACATAGATCTTGTCCTTTTGGTCTCGACTAAACGCCGTGTCCAATTGGTTTAGCAAGCCCGACTCGTGCCATTTTTCTAGCTGGTCTTGGTACAAGAAATCTGTCGCCGATTGTTGGTCGCCGAAAAACAACCAGTTGTCACCGCCAGCGTTTCGAGCCTCACGCTCCTGCAAGAATGAGAGAAATGGGGCAATGCCCGTTCCCGGTCCGACCATGATCATCGGCGAGTTGTCGTCCGGTGGAACGGTAAACCCATGTGACTTCTGAACAAACACGTTCACCGAACCTCCCGCTGCGACACGATCCGATAGAAACGTCGAAGCGACCCCCTTACGTAATCGACCGCTCTTCTGATAGGTGACTTTTCCGACGGTCAAATGCACTTGGTCGGGGTGTGCTTTAAGCGAACTGGCGATCGAATACAGACGCGGGTTCAATTCGGGCAATGCTTCTACTACAGAATCTGCTGAGACACGAGTCTCTGAGAACATTTGCAGAAAATCCAACGCGTCCAGCTCGTCGATCTGGTCTTCGTCTTCAACCAGTTTCTCCAAACGTTGAAGTTCGGTGGCATCGGTCACGTTGGCCTGAAACAATTCGACCAGTTCATCGGTTGCAGTGGAAAGATCTCTGGTCGCAAGCGCAGCAGAATGAATCTCCTGAACACCATCACAATGCGAAAGCAATTGCTCAACAAGCTCAGGACAGTTCGTAGCGTAGAGTCCCAACGCATCGCCGACCTCGTACTGTAGATCTGAACCTGAGAGGTCAATTTCGACGTGCCTGACATCCTTATTTGATGCTTCGCCGGTCAGTTTTTCTGACTTGATCAGTTTCGCGGCAAAAGGATTCTTGCGTGTGTAGCCTTCTTCAACCGTCGTGGCAGCACTCCCTCCGCCGGTTGGAATCTCCCCTCCCAGCTTGACCAGTTTCTTGAGCATCTTAGCGGTCTCTTTGCCGCCGGGGGTACAGAGCGTCAGGTTGGATTCTTCACCGGTGGCGATCGCTTCGGCGTAAGTTTGGCAAAGGTAGCCACAAGAGCCGCAGTCCAATTGAGCCATCGCAGCCATCAGTTTTCGATTTTGCGGACGGTCAGCGGCAAGCTCCATGCGTTCGTCAATTAGCATTGCATCGTCGTGCCAAGGGAAATCTTCTTCCTCTTCGACTTCAGCGATACCAGAACCTGTGGCACCAACACCACCGGAACCCGCTGCTGTTAGTTCTTCAATTCCTGTCATCCCAGCGAAGAACCCGCTGAGCCACGCTCGTTGTTCTTCATTGAATGGAGCTGACTCTGGAATCAAAGAGACACCGGCGATCAGATTTTTTGTGTCCATTGGTTTGTTCATTTCGGAATCTCGTTAAAAGGTGGTTTTCCGCTTGCTTTGGAGGTCTAAACTTTTGCTTCAGCCAAAAGGCTATGAAGCAGTAGCCAAACTAATCAATTCCTCGTCGCTGTGCCGCGAGGCAAAATCAACGAACGATTCCTTAGCATCACTACGTTTGTCGATGTAGGCAGACAAAATTCGGTGAATTAGTGGCGGAATCTCATCGAAGGCAACTGCATCAAACAACTGGCGCCCCATCCGTCCACGCGCCCCATAGCCGCCGCCGATCAACACGTGATAGCCGTCGACCATGTCCTCGCCTTTGGTAACCGCAGTCCCCATCAATCCAATGTCACCGATGTAGTGCTGAGCACATGAATGATGGCAACCGGTAAAGTGAATATTCAGCGGTTGATCGAGTTCGATCTCTTTCTCAAGATAGTCTGCCAAGATTAACGCTTGGCCTTTTGTATCAGCTCCGGCGTACTTGCAGCCTCGACTACCCGTGCACGCGACCAATCCCGCACGCATGCTTGTGGCCTCCCAATGCAAACCCAATTCTTCAATCGCCGCTTTGACGGCGCCGGTGTCTTTGTCGTCGATGTCTGGTATCAGAAGGTTCTGCCATACCGTCAAACGAATGATGCCACTGCCGAATTGATCGGCGATTTTTGCGATACCGTGAGTTTGTTCGGCGGTGATTCGTCCTACCGGCAGCACGAGACCGACATAGTTCTTGCCGTCCTGTTTCTGCTTGTGGAAACCAACATGCCCAAACCGATTCTCGGGATCGCGAAAGCTAAGTTTCTCGTCTTCCATTCGCAGGACTGGTTTTCCAAAAACCGCTTCGACCTCGGTGATGAATTTGTCGAATCCCCAATCGTCCAACAGATACTTGAGTCGCGCTTTCTTCCGATCGGTCCGGTCCCCATTTTCGATAAAGACCTTCAAAATCGCACCTGAAATATCACAACAATCTTCGGCAGCAACCAAGACGCTCGTGGGGCGAGCGAAATCTTTGTGGCCGGTGATGCCACCGAGCCTCAACTGGAAATAGATACCGGAAGGAACTTCTGCGGTGGCGATCTCTTCGGTGACCTCAACCGCGAAGAAGCCGACGTCGTTTGTATCCGATAGCGGGCTGATCGTGCCTCGCCCGTCAAAAGAGATGTTAAACTTCCGCGGCAGTCCAAACAGCTCGCGGTGATTGATCAAATACCAATGAAGATCCTGCGCCAGAGGCAGTGTCTCAACCAGTTCGTCGGGGTCGATCCCACTCAGAGGACTGCTTGTGACGTTGCGAACGTTATCGGCCCCCGAGCCCTGATTGACGATTCCTAGATTGCGGAGGCCAATCAACACGTTATGGGCATTCTCCGGCTTGATTTCTTGGAACTGTAAGTTGTTTCGCGTGGTCACATCCACGTATCCGCCGGCCAGTTCCTCGGCCATATCGGCAAGGCCGTGAACCTGGACGCTGGTCAGATGACCGCCCGGTATTCGCATACGGCACATGTAAGAATCCTGCGCCGGCGCGACATAGAACAGGCCCTGCGCCTTGGTCAGAAATACGTCCGTACCTTTGGGGAACGCCCCCTCACGACTGCGTTTGGCAATGTCGCCCCAAATATCAAGCGGATGCTGGTCGCGTTTGGCTTTTTCTTCGTTGCACAGTTTGCCGCCCTCGGCTTCTGTTTTCATAACGGCGTTGTTGACCAATGAGTCCGGCCCGACGACTTGAGCGCCAGTAGGTCCTACTTGGACCGTTGCGCCTTCTGCATTTCTCGCGCTATCGGAGATAACCGGAAGGCCACGTACGGTTCGTGCAACATCAGAACCAAGGGCGAATCCTTGTAAATAATTTGTCTGTTCGGCGCTGAATCCTTTTTCGTCTTCAGCTGATCCTTCGGTGGTTTCTTTCTCGGTCATTGCGGTCCAAAATTTCAATAGGTGGTCGTTGATTCGGTTTTGCAGAATTTGTTAAGGGGATGAAAGCTTTCTACGGAGCGGCCGACTCCAGGTTGACGGCGCAGTTTTTATATGACGGTTGTCTCGAATACGGATCGAAGTGAGCCAGCGTCAACTGATTGACTTCGCTGTAGTGCATTGGCATAAACAGCTGCCCCGTTTTGACTGTGGGTGTAATGAAAGCACGCGCTGCAATGCGTCCGCGTTGCGAGCTGATGGTGACCCATTGTTGAGGCAATACGCTTAATCGTTTTGCGTCGGCCGGATTGATCTCGACGTATGCGTCTTTGGGATACAGTCTCTTTAGAACAGATGATTTACCCGTTCGTGTTTGCGTGTGCCATTGAGACGCCGTTCCACGTCCCGTCAACAACAGGAATGGGAACGTCTCCGAAGGGGGCTCTGGCATTGCCGTTTGGTCTGCGAAAATCAGTTTCGCTTTGCCATTTTCGTGGTAGAAGCGGCCGTCCTCAAACAGTCGCCGCTGGTTGTCGGTTGGTTCACGCCCCGTAGGTAGGGGCCACTGAATTCCGCCGTGATCATCCAACATTTGATAGCTGCTGATGCCGCTAATGTCACACGGCTGTCCCTCGCTAATCTCCCCAAGGATCGCCAGCACGGATTCTGGGTCTTCCCATTTCTCAAACATGTCGCCACATCCCCAGTAATGAGCAACCAGTTTGAGGATGGAAAAATCTGACAGAGCCTTCCCCGGAGCTCGGGCAACTTTCTTCAACAATCCCAATCGACGTTCGCTGTTAATGAAGGTGCCCTCTTTCTCGCCCCATCCAGCGGCGGGGAGAAAGAGATCCGCTTCCAAAGCAGTCTCGGTGGTTGTGTACATGTCTTGTACGACAAGGAAATCGAGTCTATCCAATACCTCTTTACAGAATTTTTGATTGATCCAAGAGTGCAGCGGATTTGTCGCCAGCACCCAAAGTCCCCGGATGCGTCCCTTTAAGATTCCCTCGATGATTTGGTCGTAACTGTCGCTGGCCTCGTGAGGGATGAGTTCTTCGTCGATCCCAAGCTTACCGGCAACTTTGGCGCGATGCTCTGGATTAGAAAATGCGTGTCCACCCAGTAGCGATGTTGTATTGCTAAACAGACGTGACCCCATGGCGTTACATTGTCCAGTCACCGAATTGGCACCTGTTCCAGGGCGGCCAATGTTCCCCGTGATCAAAGCTAGATTGATGATCGCTTGGGCCGCTCGAACGCCCTCGTAACTTTGGTTAATGCCCATCGTCCACCAAAACGAGACGCGTTCTCCTTTGTGGATCTTGTGAGCTAGGTAATGCAGACGCTCGACCGAGATACCTGAGATTTCAGCAACGTGTTCGGGAGTGAATTCTTTCACGTGCTCAGCGAACTGATCATAGTCGTCGACGCTTTGTTCGATGAACGTTTCGTCGATCCATCCTTCGGCAATCAGAATATTGGCGATGCCATAAAAGAAAGCTAAATCAGATTTTGGTGCGATCGCATAATGCTGTGTCGCCGCCATTGCAGTTTCCGTCTTCCGCGGATCAATCACTATGATCTCTGGATTGTTCTTGTTCAGAAGAATGCGTTGCCACATGATCGGATGAGCAATGCACAAGTTCGAACCCACCAGCACGATGGTGTCGGAGTGTTCGAAATCGTCGTACGTATACGGCGGAGCATCAAAGCCAAATGATTCCTTGTAGGCAACAACGGCGGTTGCCATACACTGACGAGTGTTGCCATCGCCGTGCTTCATTCCCATGCCGAATTTTGCCAATGAACCGAGGAAGGCAAGTTCTTCGGTCGGCATCTGGCCGGTACCTAGAAACGCCACGGAATCATCACCGTGCATCTGTTGAATCGACTTGAATCGTTTCGTAAATTCGATCATCGCCGTATCCCAGTCGACCGGCGCGAGCTTTCCGCTGGAATTCTTTAGCAGCGGTGTGGTGCCACGATCTGGTGATGCCAACGGGGCGAGTGCCTCCCAGCCTTTGGGACACGCCATGCCGACATTGACTGGGTAGTCGGTCGTTGGAGATAGGTTGATCGCCTCTCCGTCTTTCATGTGAACGTTGAGTGCACAGCCGGTACTGCAGAAACCACAGACCATGTTGGTGGTGGCGTCCGGTTGACTCTTTTGAGGCACGAGTCCCAAGCCGAACTTCGCAGGCTCCAGCAGCATTTCCTGCGTCATCGGGCCATCGAAAACGCGCTCGAAAGGAGACGGCAGTACAGGCAGCGACGATTGTTTTTTCGGTTCGGGGGGCATTGGTTTAGTATTCATCAGTTCGGTGCCCCCGGCATTCGACGTGCGACGGAAACCGAGAAGAACAAGTAGCGTTCGAGCAGTTCGGCGACCAGTAAAGTCACTGCGATGACCGCTGCCAGAACAGTCACGCGTCCCGGCAATGTTGTGGCGACCGATCCAGAGGTCTCTACCAACAATAACAGCGGCAAAATGATTCCTGCCATCACGCCGAGTCCAAATCGAATCAGCGTTGGCCATTTCATATCGCCAACCATCAAATTGGCGGCGTGCCTCCATGGCGTAAATTGCAGAGACTTCAAATGAGTAAACACGCTGGCCTCGATGACGAGCTTAATGATGACAAACGCGATCAGCAGTTTTGAGAGTCCTGCCATGGCGGAACTTAAAGTTTGTCCATTGGATGCGGTTGCAGCGTCTGACAAGACCCAACCGTTGGCGACCCATGGAAGAACTGCGATCGTAAAAGCAGTACCTAAAACTGCCCCGCTAAGGTAAAAGTGACTACTGGTGCGAAACGCGGTCCACAATGGTCGCTTCGTCACGATGTACAGCATGGCACTGCAACCGATCGCAATGATGCCGGCAACAAGTGTCGCAAATCCGAAGATGCCTCTTCCAATGCCGGTCCAAGCTTCGGGAAACTCAAACCACCCCCACAACAATAGCGCGGAAGCCTGCCCCGCGAACAAATTGAAAGCAGCGATCTCTCTTGAAAGCCAAGATGTCCGAATGCCGGCCATCGCGCGGTAAGCTTTCAACGGGCGGCCCAAATGCAGGATCGCAATATTCAGTCCTGCGACAAGAACCCCAAAGCCAAAAATGTCCAACTGTACCAAAGCGATCTTGCTCAATTCAGGCCAGACCATCGGCAAGAAAAAGTTGATCGCAAAAATCCCAAACGCCATCTGCGTCAGTGTCAACATAAACACTAACGGGAAATGAGCGTGTAGTGGTTTGGCGATGTAGTAATCATCCGGCAGCAAATTTTTGGGAAGCACGCGGTTTGTCTTATAGCGCGTCGTCGGAAGCGTAACCGTGACGTCGGGGGCTCCGGGAACAAGTTGCTCGGTTTCGCTATCGTCGATAATCTCCGAACGCTTCACCTTGCGGATCTTGATTGCCTCATTGGGGCAGGCTTGCACACAAGCGGGGGCTTCTCCAACAGCCAGCCGGTCAGTACACATGTTGCATTTGCGAACGATGCCCTTGGACGGACTGTAGACAGGGACATCGTAAGGACACATAAACATACAGTACTTACAACCGATGCATTGATCATCCAGATGAGCGACGATTCCCGTGATTGGATCTTTCTCGTAGGCGTTCACCGGGCATCCATGCATGCAGGCCGGTTCGAGGCAGTGATGACACGCAGCAGTGACGTGTTGGATAACAGGCTCAGGTTCGGATCCGCCAACCAGCAGTCCCACGTTTCTCCACAGCTCGCCTTCCTCGAGCCCATTCAAATTGTGACACGCCGCGACGCAGGCCTTACACCCGCTGCACGCGTCTAGATCGACTTCGAAACTGTATTGCTCGTCGTCATTGGGAAGATCGAGGGGAATAAGATCTCGATAACGACTCTCCAACATGGGTGTCGTTACGGCTTGGTGGCGCTGAGAAAATCTTTCAACGGCGGTTAGCTGCTGCTGTGATTCGAGCAGTTTGTCAACCAACGACGGGCCCGGGGGCGCAGCCGAAACTTCATTGCTATTGGTAGAAGGAGGTTGCGCAGTGGACATAAATTAACGTTGTGGTCAGTGAACGCATGGTTTTGTGGGGTTCTGTTGCGCACTTGATTGCAAACCCGGTACCACATGCCACGGTATTGCCACATCTTTATAGCGAGCAAATATAAAGAGATTGTGAAATGGCAATTGCGGAACATTGCCCTACCGCTAATCGCCTTAAGGGGGAATCACTCGTGATTACGTCCAACGTGTTAGTCACCAACCAAACGGTTCCAAAAGATGCCCGAATAATCGGATCGCCCGCGTATCAAGCACAGCAAGCACAAATATTCAGCAGGTCAGCGCAATCGAAAAGCCATCTTGCTCTTTCATTTTCCTTGTTCGAATCTGAACTCCGTGGCGCATACTGGTGAGAGCTCATTTTTGTGAAGCTTAGATTAACAAATCAGTTTGTATGAAACAGCGAAGCCAATAATCAAACGCGAAAGTGGAAAGGTGCACCGTAAGTGATTTTCTTTAGGCTGGCCTTTGCCTGTCGGTGACAGGCCAACTGTCGCCTTTCAATGTGTACCTTTTTCAAAGCGTCAGACAAGGAGTTTTTGTGATGGCATAACGTTTGCGTACTGCGCTGGCAACGATAGCTAGTCGTGGCATCACGCCACGGTCGGGATCTATCTGTTGCCAATCTACGTAAATGCGAAACCCTTAAGGAACCTTATGTCTGTTCTGCGAAACATTTTCTCCGTAGCTCTGCTATTTGCTACCAGCCTTTGTCTTACCACCGCCGCCCAAGCCCAAGAACAACTCGACCTCGAGAAAGACTCGTTAAAGTTCGGATTTATTAAGCTCACCGATTGTGCTCCAATCGTTATCGCAAAGGAAAAAGGGTTTTTCGAAACTGAAGGACTGCAGGTTGACGTCATTGCTCAACCGAACTGGAAAACATTGCTCGACAATGTGATCACCGGAGAATTGGACGGAGCTCACAT
Source organism: uncultured Pirellulaceae bacterium (assembly GCA_964503675.1). GTDB lineage: Bacteria > Planctomycetota > Planctomycetia > Pirellulales > Pirellulaceae > Mariniblastus. The sequence continues at coordinate 22,630 of CAZDBE010000036.1, forward strand.
GCTTTCCGGCCAACCGATTGCAGCCACAATTGGATTTGGAACCAAAGCCCACGTAATCACTGCCTTCACCATGGATCTCAACGGAAACGGAATTACCGTATCCAACGCGATTTGGGAAGGAATGCAGGAGAACGATGAAGCATTGCAATCCGAAACGCCTCCACATCCAATTACTGCTGAATCACTCAAGCCTATCGTTCAAGAAAAGTTGGACGGTGGTGAAAAACTACAAATGGGAATGGTTTTCCCGGTCAGCACGCACAACTACGAGCTACGTTACTGGTTGGCCGCTTCTGACATTCATCCCGGAATGTACACCAAAAGCGATATTGGCGGCCGTACTGACGCCCAAGTTGAGCTTTCTGTAACGCCTCCGCCAATGATGCCTGCCACCTTGGAAGCCGGTAACATTCAAGGCTACTGTGTAGGAGAGCCTTGGAATCAGGCAGCGGTTGCCAAAGGTATTGGCGTTCCAGTCACCACCAACTTTGATATCTGGAAAAATAATCCCGAAAAAGTCTTTGGCGTTACAAAATCTTGGTCAGACGAAAACCCGAACACTCACCTCGCCGTTGTCAAAGCCTTGATTATGGCTGGAAAATGGTTGGACACGACTGACGCAAGCGGAAATTTGACGAACCGCGAAGAGGCGGCTCGTATCCTTTCACGCTCCGACTACGTGGGCGCTGATTTTGACGTGATCAAGAACTCGATGACAGGATTTTTCTACTTTCAAAAGTCTGACAAACGAGCGATGCCTGACTTCAATGTCTTTTTCAAGCATCATTGCACCTACCCGTGGTACAGCGACGGCGTTTGGTTCTTGACTCAGATGCGTCGCTGGGGACAGATCACTGAACCCAAACCAGCGTCTTGGTATGACGAAATGGCCAAGGAAGTTTACAAGCCAGAAATTTACTTGAAAGCCGCTCGGCTCCTTGTCGAGGAAGGCCGTGTGGAAGAAAGCGAGATTCCTTGGGAAACAGACGGCTACAAAGAACCGACAAGTGACTTCATCGACGGCCTTACCTATGACGGCAAAAAGCCTCTTGAATACTTGAAGGCCCACAAGATAGGAAACAAAGAATAACCATGTTGGGCCCGAAACGGATTCGGGCCCATTTTCTTTTTACACTGTGAACCACCACCAAATTTGAAACCGCAATGTTACGACCAACTCCAGAAAAGACTAAATCAACATCGATTCCCTTTAAGTATCGGCTAGTAAAAGCTATCGATGTGGCAGGGCTAAACTTCCTAACCCCAGTTGTACGGCTTTGCTTTGGCGAAGAGCCTCGTAAACAGCTAAAAGACATCGGGCTTTACATCGCCATCCCAATTTTAGCGATGGTGTTTGGAGTTTGTGCGTGGTTTGTGGTTTCAGAAATGGTGGTTACCAAGAGTGGAAAACTACCCAACCCAAGTGAAACACTGGCTGCGGCGGGGTCCATCTGGGACTTCCACGTTCGTGAAAATGACAAACTTTCGGCCTTTGAGCTGACCGGAGCCGGGCGCGACGCTCGAATGAAATCGGTGGAAAGCCGGCTTGCTGAACTCGGACCGCTTGAGGAAAAAATCAATCAAGAAGTTGCCGAAGAGGAAAAGAAAGCTAAGGAAAGGACCAATCAACGCGTTGCCTCTCTCGAGAAAAAGTATGACGAACTAAAAGCAAAGCTAGACGGTGCATCGAAAGAGCGCGAACAAGCGCTTAAATCAAAATCAGAGTCGGTTGGCAAAGACGACATCGATGCCAAAAAAGCATACATTGTCGACGTGCGTTTTCATCGCAAAGCGTTAGACGTTGCCAAAGATAAATTGCGAAACCTCAAGGCAAAGATCAAAACGCTCAGAGACATCAAGGACGATCAACTCGCTGCTGCTATTCGAAAACAAACTGAGATCGCTGAAGAACGTCAGTATCTAGGCAAGATGAAAGATCAGCTCACCAAAGCAAACCGCGACCTAAAAGTCTCCGGTGCTATGGAAAAGTTAGAGGTCGACATGGCTTCATTCTATGAAGCTGAACCGACCAAGATGTACGCGGCAGCCAGCAGTATTGTCAAAGCCGAATCTCGCATCAGCAAGCTTAAGGCGTCCGAGTACGCCAAGCCATCCACGTTACCATTTCAAATCAAACGAAGCGTGCTGTGCGTGTTCGTTGGATTCTTTATCGGAACCGTGATTGCGATCCCGCTAGGAATCATGTGCGGACTCTCCAAGACTGTAATGGCTGCAATGACGCCGATTGTTGCACTTTTCAAACCGGTCTCGCCAATCGTTTGGCTGCCTGTGTGTTTGATTATCTGTTCGGCGATGATTCCCGATCCAGATAAGCATTTCTTTACTCAATGGATGTGGAATCTACCTATCTTGGGTAAGTATCAAATCAACCCGGCGTTTCTTGCGTCTGCTTGCACTGTCGCACTTTGCTCGCTGTGGGCGACGATGACAAACACTGCGCTTGGTGTTGCTTCAGTCGATGAAGATCACATCAACGTCGCACGTGTTTTAAGGCTTGGGTTTTGGGATCGACTGTTCAAGATCGTGCTTCCTTCGGCATTGCCACTTGTCTTCGCTGGACTTCGCATCTCGTTGGGCGTCGGTTGGATGGTATTGATCGCCGCCGAACTGCTCAGTTCGTCCGAGGGAATCGGAAAGTATGTTTGGGATCAGTTCAACAATGGTGGATCACGTTCTTTCGCGAACATGGTTGTGGTTGTCTTCGTGGTCGGTGTCATCGGTCTGATCTTGGACCGCATGATGATCGTATTCCAGCGGTTGGTTAGCTTCGATGACTCGCCAACAGCGGTCTAGAAAACAGTGGTTCGGTCACTCTGTGACCGAGAATTGTGGAGTCACGGAGTGACTCCTCCACGAAAACGACACTGTAGTTTCACTTTTGAACCCACCCGGACACAACAATGGCTTTTATCGAACTTAACAACGTGAACTTTGGCTTCGGACCGATCTCCAATCGCTATGAAGTGTTTGAAAACGCAAGCCTTTCCGTTGAGGAAAATGAGTTTGTCGCAATCATCGGTTTCTCGGGAGCGGGAAAAAGCACACTGATCTCGCTTTTGGCAGGACTGCAGAAACCCGATACCGGAACTGTAATGTTGGGCGGGAAACAGGTTGAGGAACCGGGCCCTGATAAAGGCATTATGTTCCAAAACTACTCGTTGCTCCCATGGCTTTCGGTCTCTGGAAATATCGAACTGGCCGTGAAGCAAGTGTTCACTGACATGACGTCCAACGATCGAAGGGACTACGTTCAAAACTATATCGACCTCGTTTCACTGACAGGTTCGGAATACAAGAAGCCCCACGAGCTTTCCGGCGGCATGCGTCAGCGTCTTTCGTTAGCGCGAACATTGGCCATGAAACCGGAAGTCTTGTTACTTGATGAACCACTTTCGGCTCTCGACGCCCTGACACGGGCCGTGCTCCAAGACGAGATCATTCGGATCTGGGAAGAGGATCGTCGGACAGTAGTCATGATTACCAACGACGTCGACGAAGCTGTCTTGATGGCCGATCGCATTGTTCCGCTCACGCCCGGACCTGCCGCCTCTTTTGGACAGAGTTTCCCAGTCACGCTGGAGAGACCTCGGAATCGTGCGACTTTGAACTTCAATCCGGAGTTCAAGAAACTCCGAAACGAAGTGACTCGTTACATGCTACAAATCAACGAAGACGCCAAAGCGCTTGCTCCAGCCGAAGAACTAGCGCTCCCTAATCTTGAACCGCGTATGCCGGGAGAGCTGCCCGTGCAATCGCCGGTCTAATTTGAATATGGGCAAACTGTTGCCCCAAACCACCTTTGCGACGGCCTGAAAAACAGGTCACTCCACCACCACACCCGAGCTAAATATGAAAGACGACAATCGATACGTTGAAATTTTCAACTTAGTGAAAGCCTATCCCAATCCGTACGGCGATCCTATTAGGGTGGTAGACGGTTTTGAGCTTCGAATCAAGAAAGGCGAGATCGTCAGCGTTATCGGTCACTCTGGATGTGGCAAGAGTACTGTTTTGACAATGGTCGCGGGACTGAATGAGATTTCGCACGGAAGTATTGCCGTCGACAGCAGAGAAATCAGCGGTCCGGGACCTGACCGAGCGGTCGTTTTTCAGTCGCCTTGTTTACTGCCGTGGATGACTGCGTTCAAAAACGTATTGCTGGGCGTCGAAAAGGTCTATCCACACGGAACCGAACAGGAACGGCGAGAAATCTGCGAGTACTATTTGTCCGCCGTCGGGCTGGGCAATTCGATGGACAAGCTTCCCGGCGAGATGTCTGGCGGCATGCAGCAGCGCGTCGGCATCGCCCGCGCGATCGCATTGAAACCGAAAATGTTGTTGCTCGACGAACCCTTCGGACGCCTAGATTCTCTAACACGAATGGAGCTACAAGATGTCGTCTTAGAAATTCTTGACCGCGAGAAGATCACGACGATGGTCATCACTCACGACGTCGATGAAGCGATCTATATGTCGGACCGTGTCTGCATGATGACCAGTGGCCCAAATTCGAAGGTGGGTAAACTACTAGAGTTACCGTTTGGCTGGCCAAGAAATCGGGCTGAAGTGCTTGA